>JAYEGO010000144.1:0-4448 GCA_034659155.1 Bacteroidota bacterium
ACTTAGGAGGGTATATATATAAGCGCCTGGCGCATATGCGTCAACTTAAGAAGATGTCTGCCTGTAACTGACTCCCTGAATATTTTTTACTTTATGTTGAATTTTAATAATATGTCAATATATTACACTTGGTGAACCTTAGTGCCTTAGAGCCTTGTCCCGAAAAAACAGAAATCTTTGATTTCATATTTTTTCGAGGATCCTCGAAATGTAAACAATTCGTCAAGTGACAAATTGATCATTTCGGGAGTGGCAAGAAAAAGATAGCCACAAAGGCACAAAGACTCAAAGAAAACACCAAGAATTGGGATTGCTAATTAAGGATAGTGCCACTTTTATATTACAAAGAATAACAGGCATTACAACCATAAACTCAGATCTTTGGTAAGACAGAGAGCTTTGGAAGAAGCTGGTTTTTTTGTGTTACGATTTAGGGATGATGAGGTTTTGAGCCACATAGATCAGGCATTAATGCAATAAAACCATTTTTTTTGTTTGTTCAAATCCATCCGATGTTTTTAATACATAATAATAAACACCCTCGGCAAATCCTGCCGCATGCCATTTGAATTGGTATATGCCTGGCCTTAGTTTTTGTGAGACCAGGGTGCTAATTTTCTGACCATACTGGTTGTAGATCTCTAAGGAAACAAATTGGCCGGTTGATATTTGTAGCTGGATAGTTGTATTGAGATTGAACGGATTGGGATAATTGTCAAATAATACATGCTTTTCAGGTAATGACCTACTTATACCTATAGATGTGGTCGTCAGATTAAAAAACTCAAGCAGCTTCTCCACTAAGCTATATCTTTCGGCTTCGTCATATATCGTTTCAAAAGGGAATCCCATCATTAAAATCTGTGCCGGCACGGTGCCACCACTTAAGGTTCCCTCAAATGCTGTGGCAGCGATCAGGCCATTTTCGTATTTCATGGCTTCGTATGATCCACCATTGGTAAGGTAAGCATCGGGATAATCTTCCTCATAAACACCATGTGTACCATCATCAAAATGAATTGTTAATCCTTCAAAGATAGTTCCGGTGGCTCCTTTAACAGTATAGTCCTGTGAATCGTCCTGATCGTATTTCGTTTTCAGAACATTGTAGATAAAAGTTTTATCGGATGTTGATCCCTTATAATCAAGGTCCCATGCGATTTCAGAGCCCGAGATGAAAATTTTGCCTCCCTGCAACAAGTAGTCCTTTACCAGTTGCTGTTCCTGATCATCAAAAGTTTCATCAACTGTACTTTCATCACCTAGTATCCAGAACACAGCATCATAGTTATTCAGATCAATAGCGCCAACCATAATTGCATCGTTGTTTGCAGATTCAAATGAAACCTGGTGACCAGCCAGCGAAATTCCCATTGTTCGTGCGAACTCGTGGTAGCTTAAGTTATAACTACCATCTGTGCGGTTAAATCCATCAACAATCAAAACCTTTGTACTTCCACCGGAATTATAATAACCATAAATATCTGTGGGATAACCTTCCTGGAGATCTTTGGTGGCGGAAACACAGGTTACTTTATAAAATATTGGTGCATCCTGTATTAGCTGAAAACTGGCAGATTCTTTTGTAGCAGGCATTAGTTCACCACCTGGTGCATAGACCCAACTGTTCTCGGTTTCGTTTACATATAAATTAAATCCTGCAATGGTATCAGGCTTGTCAAAGTTCCAATGCATATGAACACTATCAGTGAATGTCAATGTGTTTAATTTAGCACGTGGTATGATAACCGGTGATCCCTCCATGTAAATATAATAACGGGGCGTATAATCATAAAGCTGACTTAAACTAAATGATCTGTATGAAACCCGCCAGTCAGCGCCTGCGGCTTCTACAGTTAACAGAGATCCATTTGGATTCTCTGAAACAAACAGACGCACATGACCAACCCTGTGAATTGCATCGGCAGGCTGTAATTCATCCCATCTGCTGTAGGCAACAGTAATGAAATCATCCATCATACGGGTGGAATAATGAGACGGTAATTTCCAGCACCTTGAGACAAAGCCTGAACAATCTACGCCAACGCAATACGAACTGACACCACTGGTGGCTTTATCGCCTGCAGATTTTCCACTTAACAGACCGTTATCAAATCCCGCCAGGGTATTAAAACCTCCCCATTTATAAGGTACTTTTGTATTCAGACCCACCACCACCCATGGCGGGGTTTCAATTTCCACACCATTGGGATCAAGGATACGTCCGTTGGTGATATTGTTAGCTCCTGCCATCCACTGATGCTGCACATATGTATTACCAATGTTAAGAGATTCATCGCGGCTAACTGCGTCAAATTTCCGGGCTGCTTGCGTTTCCCTGGATATATCACCAGGTTCTGGAAATTCTGCTTCAATTGTATTATAATGATGTAGTCTTAAAAATTTAGCCGGATATTCATAAGGCTTATTGTTTGATTTTATCTCATTACTCAAAAACCAGCCAAGTATGTAAACCCCTTCTTTGGCTGTGATCATATGAAAAATATTGCCGTCTTCATCAACATAAAACTCTGAAAAGATGTATGTATGCATATGAAGGGGTACGTCTATAACTTTCCTTATATCGCCTGAACGGGAATACAGTAATACTTCTCTTTTAACTTCCAAAGGAATGTGCTGTATGATTTTTTCCAGGTAGATATAAATATCACCGGATGGTGTTGTTCCCAGGTAACGTGCCAGGCCGAGATCATTATTACTTGAGCTGATTTCAAAGGGCGTGCTGCTACCGGTATTAATGGTAATACTATTCATGCTATGCTTTTCAATAGTAATCTGATTACCATGTTGGTCTTCAATTCCCCTGTTTTTGGAATATGTGATCGTTTTGTCCTGTCCAGGCTCTTTTGAACAGGATTCATTCAGAATAACCTGGACCTTATTATTCACAATTTTTAATTCTGTAAACAGATTACGTGGAGATTCCGTTTCAAATGTGTTTTTTATTTCCTGATTGTCGTAGTGGTATATTCGATTATGTTCGAGCAGATAATATCTGTATTCAGAGGACCAGGCAAAATCATCAATATATGAAGATGGTAAATTGAAGAAATAAATCAGTTTTGAATTCTGAAATACTTTCAACTTTTTATTTTGTGTGTCCAGAATGAATATCTTTTTACCCTTTACAGTAAAAGACATTGGTCCGAAATGGCCATCCGGCGCTTTTCGCAAACCGATTTCATTGTCATTTTTCCCCCATGGCAGAAATAATAATTCCTGGGAGTACAAATCCTGGCTCGCGACCATAACCGTAATAAAAAGCAACAATGCTGGCCTTATGAGTTTCATATTTCTTAAGTACATTTTTATTAAAGTTTAAATTTAACTTTTTAGTTTGACAATCTCTTAATCTGTTGCAAAGCATAAAATATCTGCCTGCTCAATTTTGGTTATATGTCAGGTTTATTGTAAGTTAGAGAAAAAATAATACTTTAAGTTTAAATATTATGAAGAAACTATCACTAATACTTATTGCTATATTGATTCTGGGTTTCAACATTAAAGCTCAGCAAACAATACAAGACGATGAAAAGAGAGGGCATCATAAAGGTGATGGTCTTTTCTTTTCTGCGTCATTAGGTGCATCATATCTTTCTATTAATGATGACATTACTGGTTCTACTTCCGATAATATGAAAATGACAGGAACTGGTATTGCTATTGATATAAAACTAGGGGCTGTGATCAAAGAAAATTTCATTTTGCATGGGGATATAATTTCAACAACCTCATTTTCATTGAAAATTTTAGTAGACGGAGAACCATTAGGAACAATCTCAGGAGATAATTCTGTCAGCATTATTATGTTTGGAGGGGGAGGAACATATTATTTCTATCCTGGTGTTTATTTTTCTGGCACATTAGGAATGGGGGGATTCTCAATAACAGCAGGTGAGAACACTACAAATACTCAAAAAGGACTTGGCATAAATTTAAAGCTTGGTAAAGAATGGTGGGTTTCTAAAAACTGGGATTTAGGAGGGAGTATAGGATTCAATTATACAAATGTAAATAATAAAGTTGGCGATATTACAGAGAAGTTATCAGGTGTATCAATTGGATTAATGTTCACGGCTACATTTAATTAATCCCGTGCAGCTCTTTAGCCTAATTTGGACAGATTGGTGTAAAGAGTTAGTTGTTAGGCAGTTGGATCAATTAATATAATATATTGTGTAAACATTAAAAATATTTATATTAATTATCATATTATGTTCAAACTTTTCTTTTGGACAGGGAAAATGGACTCATTATACTAAGAAAGATGGATTAGCTTCAACATGGATTAGAGATTGTTTGGAAGACAGCAGGGGAAACATTTGGGTTGGTGCAGCTTCTGCTGCAAAAAAAGGTGGAATATCTGTTTATATTGATAATAAATGGATGTCTTTTACATCTGATAAATTACCCGATTTTTATACGCA
>JAYEGO010000145.1:0-4447 GCA_034659155.1 Bacteroidota bacterium
ACTTTTAGTTCATTATCTCCAGTCTTAAAAGGTCCAGTTTTATCATCAGACCCTTTATAACCCTGTCAGAAACCACATATTCGATTTCACTATCTGCAGATAAATTCCCGGAATGTCCGGAAAGCAAGGGTTGAATTAATTTTTTAATGTCAACGCTACCTACTTTCTTAATTATGTTACCATTAATAGAAGGAGTAAAAGTTTTATCCATAGGCTAAAGTTATAGTTTTAACTAGGAGTAAAACGAATAATAAACCAGGATAGTATTCCTGATCCAAAAAAAACACAAAAATCCCGGAAAATTATTGAGTTGTAAGACTAAGGTTTTTTTCCTCAATCAGTTTTCTCATATTTATCAATGCATACCTCATTCTTCCAAGGGCAGTATTGATACTCACATCAGTTTGTTCAGCTATATCCTTAAAGCTTAATCCACCGTAATGTCTGAGCATGATAACTTCTCTCTGCTCACTTGGCAATTCCTCAACCAGGGCACGAACATCACGTTTTATCTGATCACTAATAAGAACATCCTCAATATTTCCTGATGAATGTTTTCGGGAATTCAGAATATAACCCTCATAACAGTCTCCTGCCACTTCATTTTTTTGCTTTTCTTTCCTGAAATGGTCTATTACCAGATTATGAGCAATTCTAATTGTCCAGGAAAGGAACTTTCCTGTATCCTTATAGCGACCAGCATTTAATGACTTAACGACCTTGATAAATGTATCCTGGAAAATGTCTTCAGCAAGTACCGGATCCTTAACAATAATTAGAATATAGGTATAAACCCTATTTTTATGCCTGTTTATCAGCATCTCTATTCCTTGTTGGTTCCCGTCCAGAAACTGCCGAATCAATTCTTGATCGGTCAATTTTTTGAGTTCCACAACGACCTCCTTTTTTTAATAATCAAAAAAAGTAGAGATGTCTCTTAAAGCTTTCCTCCGTAATTTAGTTGGTACTTAGGCGTATCTGCATACAAATTAAAACAAAAAAAACTCTTTCACCAAAATATATTACATTTGGGATCAGTTAATTTTTGTTAAATAACTGCCCTGCAAGTATCGCAATTTCTATGCCAGAAGCATCAAACAAGGATCAAAAGTACATTCATATCAAGGGTGCAAGGGTCCATAATCTTAAAAACTTCGAATTGCTGATTCCAAGGGACAAATTCGTGGTTATCACTGGATTATCGGGGTCAGGCAAATCTTCTCTTGCTTTTGATACCATTTATGCCGAAGGTCAGAGACGTTATGTTGAAAGCCTTAGCTCTTACGCCAGGCAATTCCTTGGAAGAATGCAAAAACCAGAGGTGGACTTTATCAATGGAATTCCTCCCGCCATTGCCATTGAGCAGAAGATAAATTCAAGAAATCCAAGATCTACCGTAGGAACCAAAACAGAAATCTATGATTACCTGAAGCTTCTCTATTCCAGGATTGGAAAAACCTATTCACCGGTCTCAGGAAAAAGGGTCAAAAGCCATACGGTTACAGATGTAGTAAATTTCATCCTGGCCTGCGAGCGAGAAGTAAAAGTTATCATTCTGGCTCCTTTGGATCTTCCTGAGAGTCTTAATTTGACTGAATATCTTGAGATTATTTTGAAACAGGGGCTCACCAGAATTGAATATAAGGGAGAAATTTTAAAGATTGCTGATTTAATTGAGAAGCCAGGAAAAATAGATACAAATAAAAGTATCAATGTGGTTGTAGATCGCATGGCTGTTGAAGCAGATGAGGAAACCCGAAGCAGAATTGGAGATTCAGTTCAAACAGCCTTCAGCATTGGAAAAGGAAAGTGCAGAGTTAAAGCCGAAATAGCTGGAAAATTATTGGAGGAGAATTTTTCTAACAAGTTTGAGGCTGACGGAATAATATTTGAACAGCCTTCCATTCATATGTTTAGCTTCAATAATCCTCTTGGAGCTTGTGCTGTTTGCGAAGGCTATGGTAAAATTATTGGAATAGATGAGGATCTGGTTATACCTAATAAAAATTCATCCATTTACGAAGAAGCGATTGTATGTTGGAGAGGAGAAAAAATGAAAAAGTGGAAAGAACGCCTGGTGTTTAATGCCGAAAAGTTTGATTTCCCAATTCATAAGCCATATTATCAACTTTCTAAAGATCAAAAAGAATTGATTTGGACGGGAAATAAGTATTTCAGAGGTCTTTATTCATTTTTTGATTACCTGGAGAAAAAGAAGTACAAAATACAATACAGGGTGATGCTTTCCAGATATAGGGGTAAAACTACCTGTAATGAATGTAAAGGAACCCGGTTAAAGAAGGAAACCAGTTATGTGAAAATAGCAGGACGCTCCATTCAGAATCTTGTTCAAATGTCCATTGATGAACTGAATGAATTATTCTCTGTAATAAAACTGAGTGATTTTGAGCTGGATATCTCTGAAAGAATACTTGTTGAGATCAAATCAAGACTTAGTTTTATGAAACATGTAGGCCTGGGCTATTTAAATCTGAATAGACTTTCCTCCACTCTTTCCGGAGGTGAATCTCAAAGAATAAATCTGGCAACCTCGCTTGGCAGTAACCTGGTAGGCTCCCTATACATTCTTGATGAACCGAGCATTGGATTGCATCCCCGCGACACCTCCCTCCTGATACAGGTTCTTCAGGACCTGAAGAGACTTGGAAATACTGTTTTGGTAGTAGAACATGATGAGGAAATAATCAGGGCAGCAGATCACATAATTGATGTTGGACCTTATGCTGGAAGACTTGGTGGAGAGATTGTATTCCAGGGAGACCAAAAGGCCCTTCTTTCAGATAAAAACAGTCTTACAGCTAAATATCTTACCGGGAAAGAATTCATTAAGCAAAATAAAATAAGACGTAAATGGAACAATTACATTGAGATTGTTGGGGCACGGGAGCACAATCTTAAGAACCTGAATATCAAAATTCCGTTAAATATCATGACGGTAGTAACCGGGGTAAGTGGTTCGGGAAAATCCACCTTGATCGGAAACATACTCTATCCGGCAATTAATAAGCTGATTCACAATTTTGGAGATAAAACAGGAGATTTTGACACATTAAGCGGTGACCTGAAATTAATAGATCAGGTAGAATATGTAAATCAAAACCCCATTGGTAAGTCAAGCAGGTCAAATCCGGTAACCTATTTGAAAGCCTGGGATGAAATTCGGAAGTTATTCGCTGATCAACCTGCATCAAGGATAAATCATTATAAACCCTCCCATTTCTCTTTTAATATCGATGGAGGAAGATGTAATGAATGCCAGGGTGAAGGGGTGATAAAGGTTGAGATGCAATTTATGGCTGATGTGGAACTCATATGTGAAGCCTGTAATGGGAAACGGTTTAAGGAAGAGATTCTGGAAGTAAATTATCGAGGAAAAAATGTTTATGACATCCTCGAACTTACTATTGATGAGGCAATAAAATTCTTCAGGGAAGATAAGTCTAATATTGCCAGGAAAATAACAAAAAAGCTGACACCACTATTTGAGGTGGGGCTAGGATATGTGAAGTTAGGGCAATCATCATCTACATTGAGTGGAGGAGAAAGTCAGAGAATAAAACTAGCTTCATTTCTTGCTCGTGAGGAAATACAAAAGAGTATCCTTTTCATTTTTGATGAACCTACAACAGGACTGCATTTTCATGATATTAAAACTTTACTGGATGCATTGCAAGCCTTAATTGAAAGGGGGCATTCTGTGTTAATTATTGAACATAACCTGGAAATCATAAAATCTGCTGACTGGATCATAGATCTGGGTCCGGGTGGAGGAGAAAAGGGCGGAAAATTGGTGGTAAGCGGAACTCCTGAAGAAGTTGCTGCATACAAAAAATCCAGTACAGGTATATATTTAAAACCGAAACTTCATAAATAAGGTAAGCTGATACTCGTCAGACCACTATTGGTTAGTTCATCGAGTAAAAAGATAAGGCTATCTGTTAGCTATAACTATAAGTGGTCAGACGAGTAAGGAAACTTATTCGTGTTTATCAAGATCCTGGTAAAAAAAAACCTGCCCAAAAAATCGAGCAGGTTACTATATATTATGTAAAAAATATTTTACTTTAAGCCCAAACATAATTGCCACGCATCCACTCCTGTTTTCGCCACTTTTTGAAATAATTTAGTTTTTGGCTCTGTATTGCCCGTAAATAGGGCGTATTGTTTTTAATCTGGGTGACCCAAATGGCGAAAACAGGAAGATAAGGCTATCTGTTAGCTATAACTATAAGTGGTCAGACGAATAAGGAAACTTATTCGTGTTTATCAAGATCCTGGTAAAAAAAAACCTGCCCAAAAAATCGAGCAGGTTACTATATATTATGTAAAAACTATTTTACTTTAAGCCCAAACATAATTGCCACGCATCCACTTTCGGGCTCTTCTGAATTATCACCCCCGGGTGGAACAATAACAGCAATTTTTA
>JAYEGO010000146.1:0-4434 GCA_034659155.1 Bacteroidota bacterium
TATCGGGATAAATGAGTATAATACTCCGATGCTTGCATCGTTTTGAAAACAAATTCCTATCTTGATACCTCGTCAGCTTTGCTACGAGGTAGTTCATTCAAACTTTTTGACTCTTAACTTTAATCTTTTTACTTTTATCTTTTTACTTTTATCTTATTCACTTACTCATGGGACGAAAAAAAAGAAAATTACCACTTCTTGAAAACATTGAGGTGGTAGATATCGGAGCAGAGGGGAAATCTATTGCACGAATTGATGACAGGGTAATTTTTCTCACAAATACTGTTCCTGGTGATATTGTTGATGTTCAAGTTAATCGTAAAAGAAAAAATTTCCTTGAAGGATACCCTGTGAGGTTCCATAAGTATTCTGAGACCCGAATAAAACCATTCTGTTCGCATTTTGGAGTTTGCGGAGGCTGCAAATGGCAGAGTTTATCCTATTCTGATCAACTCTCTTATAAGGAGAAGCAGGTAAAAGATCAGTTAACACGAATTGGAAAAATATCGAAAGAAGAAGCCGAACTCATTTCTCCCATAATTGGTTCTGAGAATATTAAATATTACCGTAATAAACTGGAGTATACCTTTTCTAATAAGAAATGGCTGAGCTGGGAAGAACTCAATTCCGGAGAAGAATTTACTGACAGAAATGCCCTGGGTTTCCATATTCCTAAAATGTTTGATAAGGTTTTGGATATCGAAGAGTGTTATTTGCAACCTGAACCCTCCAATAAGATCAGAAACTGGGTGAGAAGCTTTTCGGCAAAGGCAGAAATGAGCTATTTTGATTTACGTAATCACGAAGGTCTCTTAAGAAATCTGATCATAAGAACAAGTAATACCGGAGAGGTTATGGTAATAGTTTCATTTTTTAGGGAGGAAAGAAAAAGCAGGGAATCCCTTCTATCTGAAATATTAAAGGAGTTCCCCGGGATCACTTCCTTAATGTATGTAATCAATCAAAAAGCGAACGATACAATTCTTGATCAGGAGATTGTCTTGTATAGCGGGAAGGAGTTTATTGTTGAAAAAATGGAGGAGTTTGAGTTTAAAGTAGGACCAAAATCATTTTACCAGACAAATTCAGCGCAAGCATATAAGCTTTATCAGGTTGCAAGAGAATTTGCAGGCTTGAAAGGTGGGGAAATAGTTTATGACTTTTATACCGGGACAGGAACAATTGCTCTTTTTATGTCTGGGAAAGCAGGAAAAGTGGTTGGAATTGAATCAGTCCCTGAAGCTATTGAAGATGCAAAGGAAAATGCCAGGAGCAATTCCATAAAAAATGCATTTTTTTATGCCGGGGATATAAAAGATGTATTTTCAAAAGACCTAATCAGTAAGCATGGATCACCTGATGTTGTAATTATGGATCCTCCGCGAGCCGGCCTGCATTCAGAGGTAATTGTGTCCCTGCTTGAGATACAGCCCCCCAGGATAGTTTATGTAAGCTGCAATCCAGCCACACAGGCAAGAGACATACAGCTTTTATCAGAGACATATTCTATTAAGAAAATTCAACCAGTTGACATGTTTCCACAAACCCATCATGTAGAAAATGTGGTACTTCTTGAAATAAAATAGCAAAATAGGGCAAGAGTGAAAAGAGTAAAATCACCCCATCACCTCATCACCTCATCACCTCATCACCTCATCACCTCATTACCTCATTACCCCTCATCACCTCATCACCTCTTTTCTTTCTTGCCCTTTGCCCTGCGCCCTGTGCCCTGCGCCTCTTCTTTATCCCAAATACTTTTTAGAAATCTTCTCCTCCGGATGTTCTTTCGAGAAATCGAGCCAGTATTTACGAATTGTACCTTTAACATCTTTTCTTAATATCAGTATCCCGATTAAATTTGGTACCGTCATAATAGCTATGGTTAAATACGATAGTGACCATATAATTGTAGTATCAGTGAATGAGGCAACAAAAAAGGCCAGTACATACACCATCCTGTAGTAGACAACATATTTTTGGCCTACAAGATAGGTTATGGCCCTGTCTCCATAGTAAGACCATGATATTGCAGTTGAAAAGGCGAATAGCAACAAGCCAATGGAAACAATATATTTTCCCCATTCGCCAAGAACACCACGGGTAAAAGCCCTTGTTGTAAGTGGGGCACTGTGCATCAGAGATCGGCCCTGAACAATGATTTTGTCGGAAGAGCTTTTTATAAAAAGCCCTTTGATCCATTCTCCGGGTTTTACTTTAGCTTCTTCAGGAAAAACCATTTTCCCATTCTCAATAATGATTTGTCCTGTAAACTGATTTTCTCCTTTAAGGAATTTAATATCCTCAGCAACTGATTCTGCGTGTAAAAGGCTAATATTATCAGTTTCCAATTTCCCCTCTATCACTTCAATAGGGCCATTATATATCTGTAGTTTTGGCAAATTTTCATCATTGCTTATATGATTGGAAAGGCTAATTCTATGCGATTCAACCTCGTCGTCGTAATTGCCCACAACAAATTCCATATCGGTTTCCTGGAATTGATTTTCAAGTTTTTCATTCCACACTCCCGAGGAAAGAAGCACTAATCCAGTAAGTGTGCAAATGACAATGGTGTCAATAAAAGGTTCAAGAATTGCAACCATTCCTTCTGAAACAGGCTCGGGTGCTTTAGCTGCCGAGTGGGCAATAGGAGCAGATCCCTGGCCGGCTTCATTCGAGAATAAGCCCCGGTTAACTCCCCTGTTTACTGCAAATGCAAAGGTGGCTCCAAGAAACCCTCCGGTTGCTGCAGTACCTGTGAAAGCATTGCTGAAAATGGAAAGGAAGGAGGGAATGATATTTTCAATATTAGTGAATATTACCAGCAGAGCACCTATAAGGTAAATGCTGGCCATAAGCGGTACAAGAGTCGATGTCACTTTGGCTATTCTCTTAATTCCTCCAATGATGACCATTGCAAGCAATACTGCAAGAACTGCCCCGGTAACAATGTGGCTGATTCCAAATGTGGCAAACACTGAATTGGAAATACTGTTGATTTGTGGAAGACTCCCGGTTCCGAAGGAAGACAACACCGTAGCTACTGCAAAAAATCCACCCATTATAACGCCGACCTTAATCAACTTGCCATTTTTCAATTTGATGTTCAGTCGCTTTTTCATGTAATACATGGGACCTCCTGATACTGATCCATCTGGCAAAATATCCCTGTATTTATGTGAAATAGACACCTCCACAAATTTTGTAGTCATTCCAATAAATGCGGTAACCAGCATCCAAAATAGCGCTGCCGGTCCGCCAAGATGAATGGCTAAGGCTACACCGGCAATATTCCCGGTTCCAACTGTTCCCGAGAGGGCCGTGGTTAATGCCTGGAAGTGCGAAGTATCTCCAACATCGTTTTTGTGGTCATATTTCCCCGAAACAATTCTGAGGGCATGCTTAAAATATCTGATTTGTGGGAAACCGAGGTAGAGGGTGAAAAATATTCCTGTGCCAAGCAACAGGAAAACAAACCAGGGATGTCCACCAATATATCCATCGAGCCAGACCAGGAAATCATTTACTGCATGCATGCTTTATATTTTTATTAAAGAAACAAATGTAGCAATTCTGTGGCACTGAAGGAATGATATGTAATAAAAGAAAAAGAGTTCCCGAAACCGGAAACTCTTTACCCCTAACTTTTATCCTTTCGGATAGAATAAAAACAACCAATTAATCCATCTAAAACTGGTATTTTTATTATTTAACCCCACAAACTAATTACAATCTCTATGCCACTAATTGCAATATCCACTAAATCAGCAGTATATAGCAAAAACAAGAATTTTACAACAAATATTTATTGTTCGGTTTTAATACATAGAAGGTTCGTTTCCGAACAAAAATAACTTCCGGCATAATGAAATGTTAATTTTTGTTAAGGAATAATAATAAGTCCAGATATCTGGTTTGCTTCAGAATCAATAGTATTCGATAAATTTCTTATCTTCGAATAAACTTTTCTAATAACTTTTTCGTTGTATTAACGTAAAAAGTATAAAGTACTTTTCAATCAAATGAAAAATAGCTTTTTAAAAATATTTCTTTCATTATTGATCTTTTTCTTATTGTTTGGATCTTGTGCAGTTTCAAATAAGTCAAAAAAGAGAAAGAAGAGAAAGTCTCTGATTGAAACTACACAACTGGGGAAAAATAAAAAGTTCTTTTCTAAAAAATATCAGAAGTCTCTAAACTCCCGGGCCAGAAAAAATAGCCGACGGAAAAAAAGAAGGTAGATCCTCCTGTTTTGCACTATGCCTGACCAAAACTGCAATTTTAACTAATCATCAGTAATGGGTCTTTTTATTCGTGAAACTCAATTTTCAAAAACATAGTGCATTGAAATTTGTAAGTTGAACGCCTACCTGCCGGCAGGCAGGAATCCCGATAGTGTAGCGTATCGGGATAAATGAGTATAATACTCCG
>JAYEGO010000147.1:0-4400 GCA_034659155.1 Bacteroidota bacterium
GCCAATAATTATAAAATCAAGCAATGGATCTGGATTACAGTAACTTATGCTTCCGCATTAGAGATGTATTTAAACATGAGAGCGGGAGCGTCATAATATATATAAAAGCGAGTATACTACGTAGTTTGCTTACGCAGAGATAAAGGATTAGATTGTATGTAGTCTCCTATATTAAAGAGTTATGGGTGATGATTTTGAAAATTAAAAATATTTCTAATTCAAAAAGTTGAAATAAACTATAATTTTTTCTTATGAAACCAAGAACATTCGTCGAAAAGATTTTTGATTCAGATTCGGGATCAATAGTCTTCAGGAAACCTGATATTATTCTCAGTCACGACAATACTGCAAGCATATATAAAACCTTCGAAAAAATGGGTGGTAATAAACTTGCTTACCCTGACCGTATGCTGGTTGTTCTTGACCATAATGCTCCACCTACCACTGCTGCTATTGCATCTCAATACCAGGCTATCAGGAAACTTGTACGTGAAAATGGAATAGACATGTTTTATGATGCGGGTAAAGGAATATGTCATCAGATCATGTCATATCATGCGAAACCCGGGATGCTCATTGTTGGGAGTGATAGTCATACTTGTACTGCAGGAGCTTTTAATGCTCTTGCTGCCGGTATTGACCGTACAGAAACTGCCGGGATATGGAGAAGAGGAGAAACCTGGTTCAGGGTACCGGACAGCCTGAAAATAACCCTGAAAGGGAGTTTGAAAAGCGGAGTTTATGCCAAGGATATTTCTCTATGGATCATAGGTATGATTGGTTCAGCAGGTGCCAATTATCTTTCTATTGAATTTCATGGCGAAGGAGTAAAAAGCCTAAATATATCTGACAGAATGACCCTGGCCAATCTGGCTTCGGAAATGGGTGCCAAAAATGCTGTTTTTCCGCCAGATGATGTTCTTGCTGATTTTTATGGTAAGGAGAAAGTGAAAGGAGTATGGGCTGACAAGGAAGCACATTACATTAAAGAAATAGAAATAGAACTTAATGAGATATATCCACTTGTTGCAGCACCTCATCAGGTGGATAATGTGAAGTCAGTTTCAGAAGTAAAGGGAACAAAACTAAATCAGGGCCTGATAGGTACTTGTACTAATGGTCGTTATGAAGATCTTGAAGTTGCTGCAAGAATTCTTAATGGAAAGAAGATCAAAGAGGATTTTCAGCTTTTGATAACTCCTGCATCAAAAGAAATATATATGCAAGCTATGGATTCAGGAGTTTTGCGTATACTTCTGGATGCCGGTGCGAATGTTTTAAGTCCATCCTGTGGCCCTTGCCTGGGAACCGGACAGGGAATTCCAGCGGATGGCTTTACTGTGATTTCTACGGCAAACAGGAATTTCAAAGGAAGAATGGGGAATAAGGAAGCTGAAATTTTTCTGGCATCCCCTGCTACTGTTGCGCATTCTGCTCTTACCGGTAAAATTACAGATCCTCGTGGTGAAGTGAAAAATGATAAATTTCCTTACATCAGATTACAGGAAACTACTCTGGTTATTTCTGCGGATGATAACAGGAAAATTAATGGAGTTTGGAATTATGCTGATGTAAATGATCTCAATACCGACCAGATGTTTGCAGGAAATCTTACCTATAAGATTATGAGCTCTGATCCGGAAACCATATTGCCGCACCTTTTTGCAGGTTTTGATGAGCAATTCTCACGAAATTTAGCTAAAGGTGATATAATCATAGCAGGGGAGAATTTTGGCTGTGGTAGTTCGCGGGAACATCCCTCAGTCGGACTTGCCTATGCTGGAGTCAAAGCGGTTATAGTGAAATCAGTAAACAGGATATTCTTTCGATCAGCAATCAACCAGGGTTTGATTTTAATCGTTCAGCCCGATGTTGTTGATGATTATAAGCCTGGAGACAAGGTAGATGTTAATCTTGAAAAGGGTGGTATATTTCTGAATAACAAAGAATACCAGTTTACTGCCTTACCCCAAAAGTTAAAAGAAATTATTCAGAAAAAAGGACTGGTAAACTGGATTAAAGATATGACTTAATTTTTAAGATACATTTTGTGTTTACTTTTACCAAGGGCAGCTATTAATACATAATAATTTGCTTGTTTAGTCTTCGACAGGCTCAGACTGACTGAAATCGGATAAGTTTTGCTTTGCCGAAAATTCCCCAGTTTTGCACACAAAATAGTATGAGACTTGTTATAAAATACGTGTAACATATGAAGTCACCCTGAGCTTTTCGAAGGAGTCACCCTGAGCTTGTCGAAGGGTAGACGGAATGCTGGAAATGAAGTTTCAAAAAGCAAGCTTCATGAAGTGTTTCTGACTTAAACTAGATTTTCGTAGTTTAACTTTTTTCAACCATTGCCTTTGCATGAAAGCATATAAACAGCAAAAGAAGCCAACCAGTGTTCTCCTTCGTAATTACCGGTAGATATATGAGGCAGTGTAGCTTGAGCATGTCTGATAGCTGAATCATATAAAACACTTTTTGCAAGATGAGATTCAGGAAGGACAGAAGAGATGCGAAACATACACCAGGCCCTGCTTAAATTCAGACCATCCAGGTGGACAATTTTCGGATCGCTTCGATCGGAAACAGGAATAGGATTTATAAGATTTTCAGGCATACCATTTGCAAGATCTGGTAAAAAGGCATCAAACCATTTTATAAACTGTTCAATATCCAATACCCTACTCATCATATCTGCCTCCATCAGGCTGGGGGACAGGAAATCATCCCCATCAGGTTCCCACCTGGCTGCACCTTCCTTGTCCTTTTCAAAATAATCTTTTGCTCTTTGAACAATCAATTGCTCAAAATCAGATTTCCCGGCTATTCTTGCATAATCCAGGGCAAATGATAGTCCAAAAGCTGTGTTTGGATGTACACCTCTCCGGATAGGGAAATCCTGTTTCGGGAGAAATTCAGTATACCGTTTTTCAATAATATCAGCCAGGGGCTGAAGGTTCTCAAGCCATTTTTTACCCTGTGGATCATTCCAGTTATAAAGCTCTTCTGTTAGTTTGAGTAGCCATGACCAACCATATGTACGTTCAAATGATTTTCTTCCTGCCTGATCCAGATATAATACTTCTGCCTGTATATTAACTGCAGAAAGATTTTTATCCATGGCCTTCCTTATTGCAGGAGCTTCCTGAAGTTCAGGGTATAACTTTAAAATCCTGACCAGCATCCAGTGTCCATGAACTGAAGAATGCCAGTCAAAACATCCATAAAATGCAGGATGGAGAGTCTTCGGATTCAATACTTCAGATTCATTATTCATTACATGTGAGAGTTTGTTCGGATATTCCTTATGCACACAGTTGAGTGCAATATTGGCAAAATTGGATGCTGCCTCCGTGTTGAGTTCCGGAATCTTGCTATCTGTTTTACCGGTTTCCAGCTGTTCTGACTTTGGTTCTATATTAGTACAGGAAATAAAAACTGCACAGATAAGAATTATGTTTGCTAATTTCATAATTGGTATTATAATGTATAGGAATTTTAAAGTTTTACCATTGAATCCTTGTCTTTCCATTTTCTTCAAGATAGGTATTAATTATTGAGAAATGATGATTTTCGAAAAATCCACGGCTTGCTGAAAGGGGAGATGGGTGAACGGATTCCAGAACCAGGTGTTTTTTCCGATCAACAAAAGAAGCTTTTTTTTGAGCGTAAGCACCCCAGAGAAGGAATGCAATATTTTCCTTTTCTGATGCAATTTTTTGAATTACGGCATCGGTAAATTGTTCCCATCCTTTGTTTTGATGTGATCCTGCCATGTGTGATCTAACAGTGAGAGTTGCGTTGAGTAACAATACTCCCTGATCGGCCCATCTTTCAAGGTTCCCGATTTTAGGAATTTCAATTCCCAGGTCATTCTTTATTTCCTTAAAGATATTCAAAAGACTCGGCGGGAAAGCAACCCCATCCTGAACTGAAAAGCATAATCCATGTGCCTGATCCGGGCCATGATAAGGGTCCTGCCCTATAATAACCACTTTTAATTCGTTAAAAGTACAACGATTAAATGCATTGAAAATAAATTTGCCGGGAGGATATATAGTATGTTTATGATATTGATCTTTTACAAAGCAGGCAAGTTCCCTGAAGTAATCTTTCTCAAATTCTTCATTCAATTTTGCTTTCCAGCTCTCTTCAATCTTTACATCCATATTGAGGGTTCCGTGTTTTTAGTGTTCAATAATCATCCTACATCGTTAACCTCAGCCTTAGCTTTAGCCTCAGCCTCAGCCTTCTTTAAAACTAATATAGATTATGATTAAGCCACCTGTACCTTCTGGCATTTCCTCCGAACTTAAAAGCCGCCGTAAATTCATGAGAGCCGTAGGTGTATTTTCTAATACTATTTATGTTATAGTCAAAAGCATAACCGAAAT
>JAYEGO010000148.1:0-4400 GCA_034659155.1 Bacteroidota bacterium
TATGATTATAAGTCCCCGGATTACTGAAAACAAAACAGAAACAGCATTAGATGAATCCCTGGTACTTTCTTCAAAAACATTTCTGAGAGAAGATATTTATGCTCAACTTGCTCCCTTATCATTGGTGCTTCCACAAACCTTGCTTCACGAAAAGCAATTAAAGCCTTCTGTGATTTATGTTCCCCGGGTTTTAACTCAACAGGACCTTCTTGCATTTGAAAATTATACAATTGAAGATTTTCATGTAAAACTTCTTGACCTGGATGCTCCGGTCAATCCTTCCAGAAAGAAATTCATTTCAGCAATAAAATCTGCTGTTGAACTGGTCAGCGCATTAACAGGCAGCAACATGAATATAAATACCAGCTACAATAATTCAGGACATTTAACTTTTTTTGACCTGACTTCTGAACACCTTAAGTTTTCAACTCATCGAAAATCAGATTAGCCCTGTAACTTTCAGTGATAGATAAACGTCATAACCTGCAAAAGGCAAGATGAATAAGAAAATTTTCTTTTTTAATAAAATTATAATAATCAATCAAAATAAAATTTCATGAAAAAAGCTATAGGTGTATTAGTAGTTCTGGTGGTCCTGACAAGTTCGGCATTTTGTTACCAGGATACGGTGTCGGTTGCTAAAGCTGATACTATCACGGAAGTAGAGAAATTAATTCTTGAGCAACAGGAAGCTGATCGGCAAGAAAAAGATACAAAAGATCAAATTGAACTTGGTTCTAATAGAATAGTCCAGGTTATTGATGATTATGACGGAACAGATGTTGTTGTTGGAAGATATGGGAATGTAATTGTGATAGACCGGCAAGATACAGTCCGGATCAAAATTGGTTCAAAGGGGATTAAAATTACAGAAACATGGGACGGTACTAATATTGAAATTATTGAACCCACAAATTTTGAAAAAGAATTTAATTACCACTATAAAAAACGGTTTAAAGGGCATTGGGCAGGATTTGAAATGGGGATGAATAATTACCTTACTCCTGATTTTACATTGCCCGGAGATTATATGTCACTAAACACCGGGAAATCTTGGAATGTAAATATTAATTTCATCCAGTATAGCCTGAATATTGCAAAAAACTCATTTGGACTGGTTACCGGCCTGGGTCTTCAAATGAATGATTACAAATTTAATGGAAACAACAGCATTGAAAAAGATCCTGTAAGCGGCGACATTATTGAATTACCCTGGGTGGAAAACCTAAAAATGTCAAAATTGCATGTGGACTACCTCACCCTTCCTCTTATTTTTGAAGTACATCCCAGTAATAAATTAGGAAGAAAGCTATATTTTGGAGCAGGGATGATTGGTTCCATGAAACTCAGATCTTATACAAAAGTTAAATATTATGTAGATGGTAAAAAGAATAAGGAAAAAACATTTAACGATTACAATATTTCCCCATTGCAATATGCGGTAACCTTCAGGGCCGGGTTTAAAGCAATCAGGATTTTTGCCAATTACAATCTACAGCCCTTGTTTCAATCGGATATTGATCCTGAATTATATCCCTTTTCAGTTGGCTTATCATTAATTCCGTTTTAAATCATCCTTTGTGACCCTGGGTGTAAAACCGGTCTGGTCAATAATTATATCGCAGGCTATACCGCCAATAATCACGTAATTCTTCGATACAAATATTACCAATCCGGAACGCATGAGTGATGTATTATAGATTACATTCTGCTGTTAATTATTTCACAGCACATTTTTCGTAAGCTTTTTTATCCAAAAGTCTAATACAACTTTTCCTATCTTTATCCAAAATCTGATAATCATGGAATCGAATATATTGAGTTCAAAAGAAACACGACGATATAAAAGGCATATAATGTTGCCGGAAATTGGTATTAAGGGACAGGAAAAATTGTTGCAGGCAAAAGTTCTGGTGGTTGGAGCGGGAGGGCTTGGTTGTCCTGTTTTGCAATACCTGGCAGCTGCAGGTGTTGGGGTTCTGGGTCTTATGGATGATGACGTTGTAGACGAATCAAATTTGCAAAGGCAGGTGTTGTATGGTTCAGGAGATATAGGTAAGCATAAGGCTATTGTTGCCAAACAAAAATTAACAGAATCCAATGATCTTTCAAGATACAATGTGTTGAATATCAAACTAAATAAAAGGAATGTTCTTGATGTTGTAAAAGATTATGACATTGTGGTAGATGCTACAGACAATTTTCCTAGCAGGTATTTAATAAATGATGCCTGTATTATCTTGAATAAACCCATGGTATATGGTGCTATATACAAGTTCCAGGGACAGGTTGCTGTATTCAACTACAAAGGAGGCCCCAGTTACCGCTGCCTTCACCCCACGCCTCCAAAATCACATGAAGCGACCCTGCCTGAAGAAGAGGGTGTAATTGGTGTATTACCAGGTATTGTCGGCTCCTTACAGGCCAACGAGGTAATTAAAATAATCATTCAAAAAGGAGAAGTGCTTTCGGGCAAATTGTGGATACAAGATATCTTTTACAATAGAAGTTATTCGGTGGTTATCAAGAAGCATGCTGAAAATTTTCGAATCAAAGAACTTGGATCATATTAGTCCAGTAAGCTATTTGCAGGAATATCTATATCGGGAATGGCACAAATTTTGCGTAAATTAGTATTCTAAACTTTTTTTGTGTTTTTACGTAAAATCACACATCCACATTATATAAATCCATCATGAAAACAAATAAACTACTTATCCTATTTGTCTTGATTGCCAGCATACTGGCCAGCTCTTGCAGCAAAAAGAAAAAAGGAGATATTGTCCCCGATGATATGAATATTAATTTGTCGGATGCAATCAGTATTCCTGACCTTGAGAAAAAAGGTTTTATATTCGAAGACACCATCGTCAGCGGCCGTGATCTTTATCAAAAATTAAGGACTCTTATTTACTATGGCGATAACGCCGGGACTATTCTTAACAGTTATTTATCCATATTGGACCAATATGAAATTACAGGTCCAACTATATTTAGCTTTATCAATGACCAGGACGGAAGGACAAAAAATGTTGTTGTTACTGATCATGCAGATTTTTTCAACGAAACCTGGGATTATTTTATGTTTGTAACAGACGGATTTGATGAGGGTGCTTTGGCTTTGTACTGGAATGTGAATCCAAGAAAAGCCATTGCAATTTTCCGTCCGAAAGCCCTGAATTTAAACAGCACTTTCTTAAGAAATGCCTGGGTTTGGATTGAATATAATGAATCAGATCAGTTTTTTGATCGAACCACCTTGATACAAATTACCGGTATGGATACCACATCGGTAAATTATATGAGTAAACTTAAACTGTTTATTGGACAAAAGGGCGATGTTGCTCACATTTATGGAAATACCATTCACCCTACTGCTTACCTGGTAGATCCTGAACACACTGACGGACGTTCCTGGGCCTTTAAAGCCAAAAATAATATAAAGCTTGATATTGCAGTTGCAAAATGTGCATTACCAACTACTATAATGACATTGGACGAAATGCCTGTTATATGGACCACCTATACAATGGACGAGGTTTTAAGAGCAGAAATTGAAGCTGTTTATACTGAAGCAACCCCGGCACAGGTTGATTTTTACGTAAATAATGCCATTGGTTTGGCTTATTTCATTGGTCCGGCTGGCTTTGTATCAAACAACCTGGACGTTCCGGAAGATCCTGGTTTTACAAATGACTTTTTAAACCTTACGGGACTGGAACCATGGACTCCGATAGATGTTTATAATATGATCATTTCATTCTAAAATATTTTTTCTCTCCTTAAAGCCTCCCCCGTGGAGGCTTTTTTTTTAATTTTATTACCTTCACTTCTCAACTAGCTTTCATATCTTTAGACAGTTTTTGATTGGTAAATGACCCAATTATGCCAAATTTCAAAATATTTATTGTTTTTATAAGCCTGGTGGTTTTTCCAATTGAACAAACATTGGGACAAAGTAAGGCTGATAGTTTATTGGACTTGCTCAAAAGCTCCCGGAAACAGGAAAAAATTACAGTCTTACATCAACTTACCAGGTACTTTATTAGCTCGAATGGAACTCTTGCTCTGGAATATGCTAATGACGCCATAGCCCTTGCCGAAGAATTAAACATGCCCAAAGAAAAAGCCACTGCAATGAAAAACAGGGGAAATGTATATTTCTATATGGGAAGTTACCGTTTAGCTGAAGAATCTTACCTTGAATCTATTGAAATATTTGAGTTGACAGGAAATCTTGATGGTGCTGCAAAGGTTTATAATAATATGGGTGTAATAAATAGCCGGCTTGGGAATTACGAAAAATCTCTTCAATATTACCAGCGATCTATGAATATTAAAGAAACCCTTGGTGATAAGCAGGGAATTGCAGCAACAGCAAATAATATTGGAGAGATTTA
>JAYEGO010000149.1:0-4385 GCA_034659155.1 Bacteroidota bacterium
AATGTCAGGTTTAAATTTTTTACAAAACTTATAGGTCTTTATGTCACTCTCAACCATCCATAAAAAATTATGGACTAGACCCTTCTTCTTTTCCTTTTCCGTACGATCATAGATTATAAAATCATTATAAAATGGCGCTATTAATCTTTTTAGAATATCTTTTTCTTTGATTACAAAAGCAATAGTATGCTTTTTGTTCTTTAATTCTTTTGCTGCATTTATAAAAAGATAAAAGTGAGCAGGATGATTTAGTTCAAATAAGATATTCATTTAATTTTGTATTTTATATACATAAACTATCCAATAAAAATCTGAAAATGAAAGCTAATTAATAGGACTTTTTATTTATTTTTTTTGAAAAAATCTTTCTCAAAAAGGATTCTTTTTCAGTAAGTTTACTATAATCAAGATACTTTTTATCATACTGGGCGTTGATTATATGATAATCATTTAAGACAAATTTAATATCTATTTTTTTTAAATCACGTATTTCCTGGAAGGTGGCTCTTAATATCTCTTTAGTAGTATAATTCTGCCTCACAATATAAATATTAATATCTGAATATTTCGATAACAATAAAGAGTCAGTAACCAATCCCATTGGAGGTGTATCCATTACAATATAATCGTATTTCCCTTTTAGGAGGGAAAACATTTTTCCCAGATTTTCTGTAGCAATTAATTCACTTGGATTTGGTGGAGTATTACCGGCTGTAATTAAGTCCAGGTAAGGAATATTTGTACCTGAAATAATATCATCCAATTTTGCTTTACCTATCAGATAATTGCTTAACCCAGGAAGGCCTTCTGGGTCTAATTCACTATAATAATTAGGTCTTCTAAGATCAAATCCTAACAATAATGTTTTTTTCTTTAATAAGGAAAAACTGCCAGCGACATTTAGTGCTATAAATGATTTCCCCTCTGCGCTAATAGAAGAGGTTATTAATAAAATAGTTGATTCCTCATCAGTGCCAACAAATTGTAAATTTGTTCTTAAAGAACGAAATGATTCGGCAATTGGCAGATTGGATAAAGGGTCTGATATGACACAACTTTTATTTGTATTATTATGTAAAATCTGGCCTATTAAAGGATACTCAATTATCGCACGAATATCAGACGGTTTAATAATTGTATCACTAAGAATTTCTTTAAGGGTAGTTATACCTAGTGGAAATAAAATACCTAATATTAGTGCAATAAGGTAGTTGATTTTCTCTTTTGGAGAGGAGATACCTATGTAAGTTGCCGGCTCGACAATCTCACTATCAGGAAGATTGGATGCATTTGCTATTTGTGCTTCAGCCCGTTTTTGTAATAAAAAAGTATAAATATCGTTATTCAAATTAAAGCTCCGTTCATAATCAATGAGTCTTCTTTGTGTTTGAGGAAGCTTATTTGTCTGGGATTTATACAAAACGATATTTGAGTTTATTTCATTTAGCATTCCTTGAGTGTTATTTATATAAAATTCTATATTTTTTGAAACAGATTTTTTTATTTCCATAATTTGAGAAGTTACCGTCTTGAAACGTGGATTTCTTTGCATGTTTTTATCAATCATTGAATTTCTTTCTGCATTATAGGTCGCCAGTTGTTGTATCAAGTTGTTTAGAATGGGGTCTTGTATACCCATAGACGAAGGAGCAAGCAAATTTGGGGAGTCTGGGTTATCTTCAAAATATTGGTATAATTCATTGTAGAATCGTAAATTTTGCACCAATTCGATTTTTTGATTTTCCAGATTTTGCAAAAATTGATACATTTGTTGCGATTTTTCATCAATATTCATCAATTGATTATGTTTTTTAAAGACCTGTAGTTCTCCTTCCGCCTGATTTAGGGAAGTGGAAATATTTGATAGCTCCTGATCAATAAATTCAATAGTTGTTTTAGCCAGATAGTTTTTTCTGGATAAATCTTTTTGAAAATATTCATTTGCCAATTTATTAAGAAAGTCAATAGATTTTTGAATATTTTCACCTTTGAACTTCATATTTAAAATCGTGGCCTCAATGGCTGATTGTTCAATTTTTAATCTTTCTTGAAAATTTAGAGTAAGATCATGAATGTTTTGAAAAGAAAAATACAAATCCGTATTTTCAAAATTATTATCGTATTTTGAGTTTAAAAAAATTTTAAATGAATAATCTGGCCCACTGATTATTTCTCCAAAACGGAATTTATTTTGTATTGTTAATTTGTCAATTTTTCGGATAACTAAATCTTTCTGGTAATCATAAATATCAACATTTTTTTCATCAATAGTTAGAATAAATTCCTTATTATTCAGGATTTTAGTATAGAAATTAACACCAACAGGTTGCGCCTGGTTATCACATAAAACTACTTCATACGGGACATTCCCATACATTTCCCTTAAAACAAGTTTGGCAAATACTTGAAAAGGAAAGTATCTGTAAGGTAAATAATCTTCTTTAGAATAATAAGAAACTTTTATGTTTAAATCTTTGATTGCTCTTTCAATCAGAGGTGCTGATTGCAGTACAATAATTTCGTTTTGAATATTTCTGGTTTCCTGTACTAACTGAAGCCCCCCCAGAAACTCATTTGGAGAGATATTTCTATTCCTGTCGTTTTCTGTAGATGATATCAATAACTTCGTGCCAATTATATAAATTGGAGAAGAATATTTATTAATGATAAATGCTATGCCAAGAGAGAAAAAAATAAAAAACACATACATCCACCGATATTTTATTATTTCAGAAATAAAGGCTTTTAAATCCAGATGATCATTTTGTTTTGCAGCTTTGGCCATTAATTTTTCAGATTTTATGATTTGTTAAATACTAATTATTTTTAATTTAATTACCCCCTGAATAAAGATTAATGTAGCTCATTACAAGTACAAAAGTTGAAACTGATGCTAGAATCAATGAAAAAGGAAAATTGTTTATGCCCCAAAATCTTCTTCTTAATGGTTCCACATAAATTACATCATTTGGTTTAACATAGTAATAATAGGAGGCCAACAAATCTTCATCAGTTAAATCAATATAATGTCGTGTAATAGTATTTTTTTCTTCACGAATTAACATAATCTTCTTCCTGTTTCCGTATTCAGCAATATCCCCGGCATATCCAAGCGCCTGAAAAATATTTATTCTTTGATCATAAAACTCATATCTTCCGGGCTCTCTCACTTCTCCCAGGACGGTGACAGTTTTATTTACTAACTTAATGCTTACAGCTGGACTACTAATTAAACCAACCAGGGCCATTTCAATTACATTTGAAGCTTCATCCAGTTTTAAGCCCATTAGCTGAATGTCACCTATGGGAGGTAAACGGATAAATCCTTCTTCATTAACCAAATAACTTACCAGTGTAATATCAGCTCTGGCAATGTCATAATCTGTTCTCTGTTCGAAGATATTTGTTTGTTCATCTTCAGAGGAAATTCTTATGTATAATTCATCATCTGTTTGAATTAGCCTGTCTTGTTTTTCAATAGTCTCAAATTTTCCTCTTTCTTCTTTCTCTTCTTGAACATATACCATTTGTTTGTTAGTTACACATGAAATAGAAGAAAGCAATAAACCGGCCAGGAAAATTAAAATAAATAATTTCTCAAATTTTAATTTATTTTGGTTTCTGATGTTACTCATTGAAATGCAATTGTAGGTGTGATATAATTTTTACGATAAAAGGAATTCAAAGTTACGAATTATTGATAATTATTTTGCTCTATCATATGTTAAACGGAAAACATATAGTTTGTGTTTCTTAACTTCTTTTTTTAAAACTGATATTGGTGCTCCTTATTCGGTATTTAGAGTGGAGAAATAAAGAATGCAAAATAAACAAATAAGTAAAAATCAACCACCCCGTCCTTCGCCTGCTTTTCCCAAACTCTCCTGGAGGCTCAGGACACCCCTCCTTGAAAAGAAAAAAGGAGGGGAATTTATATAATTCTTTAGTTGTATCGTCCTGGTTTTTGTTTACTTTTTTTGTAAACCTATTTCAGGACAAGACACTCATCACCTTCCCGATTATCCTCCTGCGTCGGATATCGGGATTAGTTCAACTATTGCCTTTTGCCTCGCAAGCTCGCAAAAGTCAAGTTTCAATAACATTACCTCATTACCTCATCACTTACTTCTTCATCCTTCTCCTCAATAATTGTCCTTGCCCCTTTATAGAAAAAGAAAACACTGATAGCCATGAAAGAGTGACTGATATCAAGATAATTAAACCATGTATGGAAACTCCATTCGTTCATAAAAAAAAGAGCTGATATAGCTGCAAATAAGACTGCAATGAGAAAGAGTTTACTTCCTTTACTTTTTGTTTCTTTATAAATGTATCCACTGAAACTGGCCACAAACAGCAGCAAGCCATATGTGGCGTGAATTTCC
>JAYEGO010000150.1:0-16173 GCA_034659155.1 Bacteroidota bacterium
AAACGCATTCAAATACAGAAAAACTGGGGTGACTTCAGGCGGGGTATCTGGAGTGCCCTGATCCAGTTCTCCCTTCACAACCTTGCGCGTTCCACTGATCATTCAATTGCATGGCGGCCAAGCCTACTGCTGATCAGCAGGGATTTGATAGCCAAACAGAAGCTAATACAAGTTGCTTTTGGCGTAACCAAGAGAAGTGGCTTCCTGACCTGTATCAACCTGTACAAGACCGGAGAATTTGATGCAGGTCAATTGGAAAAAGACTCATTTGAATTCAACAGAATGCTACAGGAGAAAAGGATCAATGCATTTTACAGAAATGCTGTCGTTGATCACTATCTGTCAGGGCAGCTTATCGCCTCTCAGCTTCATGGTATTGGAGAATTCAGACATAATACCATCCTGCTGGATTGGACAGAGGCAACTGGCAGAGGCATCCGCAGTGGCTCTTCCGAGTCAGTGGACCAGTTCAGGCTTATACGATTTTACAGCGAGTTAAATAACAGCCTGATGTTATTGAATGTAAACCGTAGTATCCAGCGATCGGGATACCAGGCAATTGATGTTTGGTGGGATCCCGCTCAGAAAAATGGCAGTTTCATGCTGGTCCTGGCCCACTTACTTGTTTCCAGCAGATACTGGGGTGAATCAAAACTCCATATTAAAACCGTAGTACTGAAAGACAAACTGGAGCAAACACGCACTTTGCTGGAAGAGCTGGTGAACAAATCACGCATCAGGGCTGACATCAGCGTCATCCATCCGGATAGTGACCAGGAATTAAGCCTGGGCATCCAGTTTGAAAGGTCTCAGAAAAAGCATCATCGACAGCAAAAGTGGCTAACATCAATTCGCAGTATGATCCGATTCAGTGACAGAGATGTTGAGTCTGAAAGACAAGAACCTGTACAGACTGATGATTTTTTACCCCGGTATGAAACTGAAGATTTTCCTGAAGAACCGGGTCAGGAGGAAGAAGGGGACGATGCTATTAAGGCAAAGCTTTCCGAACAGGTTCAGGACAGGGATATCTATATAATTAACAAGAACATCAACAAAATTATCATTGAAAACTCAAGGCATGCGGACCTGGTCATGCTGGGGTTTAACATCCCTTCGAAAGGGAAGGAGAAGAAGTATATTGAAAAAATGGAAGCCCTCCTTGAAGAGCTTCCCGACACACTTCTGGTCAATAGTCCTTTTGACTTTGAACTGTTTGACTGATTATAGAAGTTTAGAACAGATATTTCATATTCGTATACAATCCTCTGTCCCCATCGGACTTCTTCAACGTACAGCCATAATTTACCGTAATAATGAAATTGTGGTTCAGGATAAAGTGAATCCCTCCTCCCATACCCAGATGGGGAATCTCTTTTGCATCCGGGGCAATAATTTCGTCGGGAAGTTCATCGGGAAGTTCATCGGGCATCCCTGAAGCATCGAAATTATACTTTTGCGTAACCATACCACCATCGGCAAAAACAGATAGGGCGATGTAGAAGTTCTGATTCAGAACATTGGTTTTCAAAATATTACCGCGCACCTCAAAGTTCCCATATACAAATCCATCCCCGACAATCCGGTTGCGTCTGACTCCACGGACGGTCCTTGCACCACCCACTCCATCCCTGGTAAGCTTCGGGGCTGTTTGGAATACGAAAGGCATCATATAGAATGGCATTTCACCTGCTATTTTCCCCTGGTATGATACCCTGTAAGCCAGGTTTATCCATTCAGGCAGCAGGGTAAAATATTGCCGGTGGGTCAGTATGATGCGTGCATAACTGTAATCGGTATTGCTCAGAAAGGAGGGTGCATAATGAAACTGTATCTCTGACCAGACTCCTTTAAATGGATTGGGCTCATTATCACGCGTATCATAGATGAGTCCACCCTTCAGGATTGTGTGGTTTCCTCCATTGGCCTGATTACCGGGGATCAATCCCCACTCCACATAGTTCCCATAGAGTGAGTTATGAGACAGCAGATTCTTGTCCTTGCCTTCATTCAACTTGTCAATATCCACCGAATCGATCGAACTTCCATAATATGCTATTCCACCCAGCCAGCGAAGTTCTTGTCCAAAGATCTCTCCCTGAAAGTCAGCCTTGAGCCTGAACAACCGCCTTGAATGCCTGTAATAGAGCCTATTGGAGTTACCCAGTTGATCTAACTCCTCCTTCTCAAAATCCAGGTCGTATACCGCCTGGTACCCGTTAAAGCCATAGAAATTAAGTGCCTTTTCGGTTAGGAGACTGGCCTCAAAAAGAGACCTGATACCGGGCATCAGCTTATCCGATTCATAAGTGATCTGATTGATGCCATTTCCCTTGGTGGTCCTTGACAATTGTACATAGATCGAATGATCATACTGTGGATACCGGGAACCATCGCCATACCAGTAGAGGTTAACCAGAGCTCCGTACTTAAAACCAATATCTGAATTATAGGACACTAAAGGTATCCCGACCGGTGAAAATCCTGTTCTTACTATTTCCTTATTTGAGGATGAAATGGTGTCGGGTTCTTGAGCTAATAATAAAAATGTGAAAAAAGAAAATTGCATCAGGAAAAACTGTCGGATTTTTATCTGACTCTTAAGTATGCGTTTCAAAGCAAAAAGCAAAGGGTTTGCGTATGTCATGGGTTTGAATGTACATCATAGGTCAAGGTCTACTGTTAGACCATTGACGACCTAACCTTGTAAGGCAAAAGACATCAACAAGAAGTTCGATACAATCCTGATCAATTGTCCTTTTGACTTGTACCTGTTTGATTGAGGTGCTCCCTCTTTTCAAGTTTTTTCTTGAGCTCAGACAGCATCTGGAACAGTTCACCCTGCTTTTCCTGTATTTCCGGGAGTCCCATTTTTTTCATTAACAAGGCTACGTTTTTCTCATCAACTAATTGCTCCTGTACCTTACTTCTGAGCAGCTGATCTTTCATTTTTCCAATTTCCGCGCCCTGTTCCAATTCAAAGATTGTCTTCTGTAGGTTGGTGACATAGCTTACCCAAATCAAAGTCCCAATGATGATGAATCCTAAAAGGAACAAAATGATAAATGGGGGGAATTTTACCATTCCGAATCCCAGGTTCATATTAAGCGAAACAGTAAAAACCTCCCAGTTGAATCCTATGAAATATATATAAACAAGGGTATACAGGATCAAAGGGAGGGACTTTCTAAATAAAAGTTTTTTCACTACAGTATGTATTTAGTTTGCAAATAAGATCTTTCATAGATCAGCCTTCAGCAGCAAATTTTTCACCAATCTGGATAATTTGTTTATCGAGTTCCCTGACCTGTGCCATAAGTTTAGTGAATTCCTCGCTTTTCATGAACTGCACACGGAACTTGTACCGTCCCGAATACTCCATAAAACACATGTACCCAAGCTCTTTCACCACTTCATCCCTTTGCTCTTTAAGATTGGTCATTTCAGACCTGTCCTTAAATCTGTCAAGGTAAACCTGGGAAGTTAGTGCTACATTTTCATAAATCTGGTTTCCCTTTTCGTAGGCAGCCTCAGCGGTTCCTTTCACTTTTTCAAGAAAGGTGCTGAAAATATCAGAAGCTTTTTCAGAAAATACTTTAGCTCCCTCTGCTATGGTTTCTTTAGACTCAGGAATAAAGTTCCTGTTGTCTTTATCGTTTGAATCATTTTGTGTTGCCATGATTATTTCTATTTATATGATTTAACTTAAATTGCCAATGTACGAATTATGATTTTCTGGATCTTTTGCCCAGGTAATAAAACAGGGCCAGCAATGCCACTCCTCCAATAATCAGAAAGATAAATACTCCACCAATTGTGCGTCCTAAACGGGCTCGTTGGGATGCTGCTTCTGCTCTTTTTTCAGAGAGATCTTTACGGGTTTTAGCAATTTCCGATTTTTCCGCCTGGATCAGGTTATTGAGTGAGTCAAGCTCATTTCCAAGGATCAGCAGGGTTAACAGCCCCTCTCCTGCAGAATCTTTAGTTACTTTAGCCTCTGTTTTCAAGCCGGATCCTTCCTCTATGAGACTAATCTCCTCTTCGGCCAATTCAGCCTCCGAATGCTCTATGGCGGCCTGCTTTTCCAGTATTTCACTCATCTCCTTGTTTTTGATCAACTCAACATTCCGGTCGATCCTTGCGATTTGCTCCTCCGTGTTTGCTAAATTTTTGGAGATGGTTGCTTGTTCTGCAAGCAATTCTTTGCGGGTCATCTGAATTTGTCCCAGCTCCCTTTGCAACCGCTCCTTTTCCGAAGCAATAAAAGCTTCGATAACCTCTTTTTTATCATACTCTTCCTGAATCTGCGCATTCATTTGATCCATCAGTGCATCAGTTTCTGAGATGTAAACCTCTGCCTGCTCAACATCTTCCTCCATGGTCTTTTTATTCTCTTTCTCCGTTTGGATCATATCGTCCATTTCGGCTATTCTTTTCTCATAGGGTGCCAGCTCCTCTTCAGAAGCATTGCTTCGCCGCATATCATCCCTTTCATCTAAATAGAGCTGCTGCTCCAGTGCATAGGTCTCAATCTTTTTCCCGGAAACTACAATCCTTTTTCCAAGCAAGGCAACCCTTTTTATTTCCTGTTGTTTGCGAACCTCGCGGCTGGTCATTCTCTGGTCAATTTCAGCAATTCCTGATTCCAGGGACTTTTCGGTCCTTGATTCCTGCATCACATAAAGATTCATGCTCTCCTCGATTGAATCAAGCTGTGTGTCAAGCAGGGAAAGATCATATTTAAGGAGGGTGATTGAATCTTCATAACGATCAATTCGTTCCTCTAAAGCTGTCTTTTCCGAAGAGGCTGCAAAAGTTTCTTCCTCTTTCAGTTTTTCTGCAAGTATCTGCTGGTTCTTCTCCATTTGTTGAATCTTCTTGTCTTTGGAGTCCCTTTGATCGATCAGCAATCTTTTTTCATCAATCAAGGATTTATTTTCATCGATCATTGATTCTTTTTCCGTGGTCAGCGAATCTTTGATGCGATCAAGCTGGTTAACCGACTCTTCCTGCACCTTTTGCATTTCTGCCTGGCTATCGAGTAATTTGTCAATGTTTTCTTTATCGGTATCGGTTCTGTTGGTGTTACATGCTGTTAGGAGTATCAACAGGCCTACTCCCAGTATTGCTAATTTTTTCATGTTTAATATATATTATGAATTAATAAATAGATACTTCCTGAATCCGTTGCTAAACTAAAACTTACAGGATGGTGCTGTTAATACTATTGAAAAAATCATACCGCATTTTAACCATTTTATCAAATTGCTGATACTAAAGGTATTATTACCGCAGTCTGGAATTGAGCGCATCACCGGTGTGTATCTTTTTACCCAGAACATCCCTGATAATCCACACATAAGATGCAAGAGATGATGGCGGTAATATCTTTTGTATGTTCGAAGATCAAGTGAGACAGGTCATTGCAAAGAATTGTAAAAAACTGGTATAGCTATTGCATATTTGTTGATGAAGAAATAACACTTATTTTTATCAAAAGCATACGATTATGAAAACGCTTCTCGTGTTAATTAAAAACCAAGATGAAGCAGAAAGTATTATTAAATACGCTGTGGATTTGGCTAGGGACCTGAAAACCAACATTCATCTATTTTACGTTGAAAATCCAAGTTCTGCCCCCTTGGGCACTCCAGATTTAATGGGAGCTGCTGCAATTCAGTTGCAAAGGAGTCTTGAAAAAAAGATCAAGGCAGGCAGGGAGGCTATTGCCGACCAGCTAAAGGGAATGATGCACAAGATATCCGGAGAAGTGATGGTAGAAATATCTGAACATATAGGGGATGAATTAACTTTAATCGGTGAAATGGTTGAGACCGGCAAGGTTCAGATGGTGATGATAGAAGGCCAGGGAATGGATAGTTTTACCCTGCAGAGATCTTTTGCTAAAGAGCTAATCCGAAATGTCCAATGTCCGGTATGGTTGATCCCGAAAGACACTGAATACCAACCTTTCCATAATATAATCTATGCAACCGATTATCACATTGAGGATATCCCTACCCTTAAAAAACTCATTGATCTGACCCATTTAGTTTCTCCCCAGGTTACCGCTCTGCATATCAATGATAATGCAGATTTTGATTTGAGGATAAAGATGGCAGGTTTTCAGAAGATGCTCGAAACAAAAACGGAATACAATAAAATATCTGTTAAAGCACTGGTTGAAAATGAAGGAGATGATATAGTTAGCCTCATCAATAAATATGCTGCTAGTTATGCCTCTGATCTGATCGTTTTATTGAAGGAGAACCAACATTTCCTGGAGAGACTCTTTAAACCCAGTACCACAGAAAAGATGATCAAGAAGGCTAAATGGCCAGTCTTGATATATCATACACATAACGAGTAAAATACAGGATCACTTCCGTATTTTATTAACTAAAATCAAAATATTTATGGTAACTAAAACAAATTTAGTACAGGCTATCATAGTTATTGATTCTCACGGCCTATTTTTTTTTGATTACAAAGGAATTACATTATAGTTAATGACAAAACACAAATATTATGATTTCTAAAAACCTAGTAGTAAAGGCTATTATAGAAAAAGCTGAGAACGATTTTGATGATGTTGAAATTAAAACCAGCCTGGTTGAAGGTTATGAGAAACCAGAAAAGATTATCATCAAAGGCAAGGAAGAGAATGGATATAGCCCTGATGTATTGCTCCGGAGTAAAAAAACCACAGATCTCTACGAAGTGGAACTGGAGGATAAGAATTACAAGCTGGATAAATGGCGACTTTTTTCCCTTTATTCAAATAAACAGAACGGGAATTTTAACATCGTAGCCCCTGAAAACAATCTTCATCACTTGAAGGAAGTGTTAAAAGAGAACCAGATTAGTGCAAAGATCATCTACTTTACTTAATATCTAAACTACTGGATTATTTTCCCCATCCCTCGAGCAAAGAAATCTTTCACAACAGGAGGCGAAGACTCCAGGGCACTTTCGGGTGTTCCATGGAATATGGAGACTCCATTCTCCAGGAACACGATCTGATCGGCCATTCTGAGTGTGCTGGGAACTTCATGAGTGACCATCACTACGGTCATGCCCAGCTGCTTTTTAAGTTCCACGATTAAACTGTCGAGTTTTGACATGGTAACCGGGTCGAGTCCTGCTCCCGGTTCATCACAGAAGAGTACGAGAGGATCCATTACAATGGCCCTTGCAAGTGCAGCCCTTTTCAGCATGCCCCCGCTCAATTGAGATGGGAATTTATCAAACGCATCCTCCAGGTTTACCAGTTGCAACTTTATCTTTACAATATGTTCAATTAATTCACCCGGAAGCTCTAAGTGCTGGTCAAGTGGTAGCCCAACATTTTCACCAACGGTCATTGAGTTTAGCAGTGCGCCTTCCTGGTACATCACTCCCATTTGCCGGTAGAATCCTTTCTCTTCTGATTCCTTAAGTTCCGAGGGATTTTTGCCAAGCACTGTAACAGCATTACCAATCGAGGAATAAATTCCCAGTAAATGTTTTAACACCGTAGTTTTACCGGATCCGCTGGAGCCCAAAATGGCAGTTATCTCCCCGGTTCTGACCTGAAAGCTGACATCTGACAGGATTACCTTTTCGTCTATAATAGAGACTAATTCGTCTACTTCAATAATGTTGTCCACAGGATTTTGTCCGTATGTTTCTACCATTGTTTAAATTAATAAATAAGTAAGCCCATTATGCTGTCGGCCAGAATGACAAGTGAGATGGATACCACAACAGCATTGGTAGTTACTTTTCCCACTTCCGAAGCGCCTTTTTGGGACTGTAAGCCGAAATAGCTTCCGGTAATGACGATCAGATAAGAGAAAACCAGGCTTTTTATCACTCCAAAAATGATATCTTTCAGGTAGAGTGACTCTTCCATGCGGTGGAAGAAAACAAGGGGTGAAATATCCAGGTATCCCATGGCAATAAGCATTCCTCCCAGTATACCCATAATATCTCCCAGAATGGTAAGTAACGGCATGGTAAGCATCCCACCATACATTTTAGGTACAACCACAAACCTTACCGGGTGCAATCCCATGGTTTTCAGCGCATCTGTTTCTGATGTAACCTTCATGGTCGCCAGTTCGGCCGCTATGGAAGAACCACTTCTGCCTGCAACCATGATGGCTGTAATCAGCGGACCCATTTCACTCATCATGGCAATTACAGTGAGATCAACAATATAGATATTAGCACCAAAGGTCCTCAACTGGGCAGCAGACTGCAAAGCGAGGACCAGGCCTATAATAAAGGACATGGCACCCACGATGAATGCTGCATTCACTCCCATGAGGACTGACTGGTTCACCACTTCCCCTTTCCTGAATGTGTTCTTTCTAAACAGGTCAACAATCGACCAGTATGTTATCTCAGAAGCGATTTCCAGATAGCTGTATATGTACGTTTTAAAAACAAAAGAGATAGTATTACCCATTCGCTCGAAAAAACCGGTTTTTTCACTGGGTCTTTCTTCCTGAATCTGTTTACCGGAAAACAGTTTAAGCTGCCGCCTTATCTGAGAGTTGCCTCCTTCTATCTGAACCTCAATATTCTGTTTTATCAGGTGCTCCCGGATATAATGAATTGCAGAGATTCCACCGCTATCAGCTTCTTCAAGGTCATTCAGATTAATGGTTAAAACCCTGCCGCTGTATTCACGCAGCTTACGCTCATAGTACTGAAGCAAACCCTCTATAGATCTAAAAGTTAAAAAGCCACCAATGATCAGTGTTTCATTCTCAAATCTATAGCTGGCAGTTCTGTTTTCTCGGCTATGCACCTTGGATGTTTTTAAATAAACTATAAATTATTCGGTCTCCTGTTCAAATGTAGATCGTTGTGTTTCGATCAATGATGTAAAAGTCTGGAGTTCAGCTATCAGTATATTGCTTACAGTTCTTGCAAACAGGTTCAGATCTTTTGCTGGCAAGGTTTCAGTTTTGTCTGAACGATGATTGAGTAAAACCTGATTATTTGAATTATTGATGATCCTGAATTCAATGTTCACATGAGCCGAAAATGCATCACTACTCTCAATAACCTCCAATTGATGGATCTTAGTGGTTAAGCGGTAATCGGGGATTTTACGACTGTACCTGGTTGAGATGCTTTCAAAGGTTCCTGAGCTTTCCATGTAATTCTCAATAATCTCTAAAATGGGCACCGATGGTCTAACGGCCCACTGATGATACTTATAATATGTGATTTCATGAGAACCGGAGCGGTTTACGATCTGGGTTCTCTCGAAAACAGGGCTGATTTCTATCTGAGTAATTTGACAACTTCCCTGAATTGCTTCAAATGACTCGTTATTTGAGCTTTCCTGATCGCTCTGCCACTCAATAATATAGTGTTTCTTGATTATAGCTTGTTCGGATAGACAGCCAGATAGTATTAATAACATACCAATGGTAACATATAGATTTGCTTTCATTTGAGCGAAGTGTTATTTATTATTAAGCCTTCTGTCCGGGATATCTTTGTCACCTAACCCCCTGACAAGGATGGAGGGGTCCGAACTGATCTTATTGGAAGTCTGTTCCAGGTTCGAGAGGGTTATCTTTAGAAGCCGCACACTTTCATTGAACTCCTGACTGTTCAGATCGAGTTCCTGGTCGATCTTGTACAGCAATACGCGGGTCTGCTCGGTCATTTCTGCAAGATTATGAATAAGTGTCTTCAAATCTGTTTCTTTGAGTTGCAGGGAGATGGCATGTGCATTTCCCAGGATTCGCTGGATCGTATCACCCTTAATCACATTATTGATACTATTGGCAGCCTCATTGATGGTCTGGCTTGATTCATTCAGATTCCCTGCAATCAGGTGGGCTGTTTTTACCGTTTCCCTTATCTCTGAGCGATTCTCCCGGATCAGTAATTCAAAAAGTTGAGTGGTAGACTTCAACTGGTCGGCAAGAAAATTTATATTTTCCGCGGCATCTGTAAACTTGTTCAGGTTTTCAGGTTCTGTAAAGATCTGCAGGTTATTGATTACCCTTTCTGTTTTTTCAGCAATAATGGTGGCTTTGCCTGTAATCTCTTCTGCTGTCGAGGATCCAGCATTAATGTAATCTCTTGTTTTCTTGAAACTTGACTGGTTGCTCCCCCCCCTGATTTCAATGGCTTTTAGCCCTGTAATCCCCATGGTCACGATATCAGCACGGGTGTCATTCTTGATTGGAGTTCCTGGCTCTACGGCCAGTTCAACGATAATTGAATTGATATCCTGCGGATCTATCGAAATCTCGGCAATCGTTCCAATCCGGATTCCAAGGTATTTAACAGGACTTCCTACTTCCAGTCCGCTGACCGAAACATCATTGTATGCAATGAAGTAGGTATCGGTTTTTTCAAACAATTTGTTGGCAGCAAAAAACACGATCAAGGTGATCAGAATTGCATTGCCGAAAACTATGAAAATACCCAATCTTATTTTCTGAGTTCTTCTATTCATGGATAGTAGCTGAACTTTAGTTATTTAATTATTTTCGATAAGCTTACTCTGCATACACCATTATAGTGTTGACACACCCTTTATTTTAACCATGAAACCAACACAAAGTAATCTTGTTCTAATTCCTTTGTGAGGTTCTTAATCATGATTTCTGATCCATAATCACTCAGTTTTTGCGCTTTTTCAATAGAGTCCGATTGTAATGATAACATGATTATAATATCGTTAAGAAGAGACTTGACCATCTCAAAACTAGTCAGGCTTAAGTCGCCTTCTTTGATCTCACTTATCTTAATGATCTCATATAGTTTACTAACAGGAACCTGATTGAAGAGCCGGATTCTTTCTGATATTTCATCCATATGCCGAAAGGATTTGTCATAGATATCCTTAAATTCATTGCGCAAGTCAAAAGAATCCCGTCCACCTACATTCCATATAAACATTTTTACTTTATGCAGATAAATATAGTAACTGGCAAACATTTTATCCAAATGTGTTAGAATCTCAGCTTTGTCCATTTTACTGTACTCAAGATTAAAAATGTTCATATCCACAATCTTTTACATAATATGATGCTATAAAGAAACCTTTGCAATTTTGACACCAATTAGTTGCATCTATTCATCTTTCACCTCAATCCTCATTACCAGAGGTACTTGTAACGATTATATTCTGAATTACAGTATACATGAATTGGGTTTGTGTGTGGAAACATATTCCAACTTGAGGTATAAAATCTACAACTATTCAAAATTAAGAAATCCAAAGTGATAATTGGTTCTCAGTCATTTACAAAAACAAGTTTTTGACACTCCTTCGTCCAATAAAAAAACCAACACCTTTGGTATTGGTCTTTTTTGTTTTGTCGGGGTGGCGGGATTACTCACCCTCACTTTGTTCGGGATCGTGATCACCGGATTGGGTTCGCTTCAAAACAAAAAAGCCCTCCTTTCAGTCGGGTTTTATTGTATTTCAGTAGCTTATAAAAGCAAGCTTTTAACGCTCCTTCATCCAATAAAAAACCCGACACCTATCGGTGCCGGATCTTTTTGTGTTTGTCGGGGTGGCGGGATTCGAACCCACGACCTCGTCGTCCCGAACGACGCGCGCTACCGGGCTGCGCTACACCCCGAAAAACGGGATGTAAAAGTAATAAAACTTGCAGTATTTTAAAACTCTATTTCTGCCAGAATTGCAATATAAGGGACGCTAAAGTAAATTCAGCTTTTTTAATCGCTTGAATACTAATTCCGAAGTTATAAGTTTCATGCAGGCAAAATCGTCCCGTGTACAATTCCCCTTGCCATAAACTGTACAGGGCCGGCATTCTAATTCGGCTTGAGGTATTTGAATGGAGTATGTCTCGGGTTGATTAAGAGCACTGAATCCCAAGCCAGGATGAGTGCCGCCCCAAATAGATATAGTTGGAGTGCCGCATAATGCAGAAATATGCATATTGGCAGAATCCATGCTAATCATGAATTGCATACTCGATATCAAGGCTATTTCCTGTTCAAGGCTCATCTTTCCCGTTAGGTTCAGGGCATTGTCAACACCAGAGATTAAACTGTCAATTTCTGCTTTTTCATGCTCTCCACCTCCAAAAAAGAAAAACCAAACTTTATGATCCTTATTGATACGCTTCATTAACCCAATGAAATTTGATAAATCCCATCGTTTTAAGGCATGTTTGGCCATGGGAGCTATTCCAATCCAGGTAATATCCTTCTGTTGTATTTCAAGAGGCAGAATGCTTTTGGTAGTTTTTAAAACATGGTCTTCAATAATGAATCCTTTAAGACTGCCCCCTCCAGTATTTAGCCCGGCTTTTTCAAAAACCTCCAGGTATCTTTCAGTAGTATGTGGAAGTTTTATTTTGGATGTGCCTTTAATAAATTCCTTTTTCTGTTTCCTGCCTTTATCGATTCTGAGAATTTTCTTGCCTGATAGCCTAAATAATAATGAAACAATATAAGAACGGATCACTCCATGCAGATCTATGATATTGTCAAATTTCTGTAATCCTGCAAGATCTTTATAGAGGCAAAACAGGCCTTTTATGCCTTTATATTCTTTGTAAAAATTAGCAGGGAATACTTTAAGACCTTTAATCCCATTAAAAAAAGGAGTGAAATAGGGAGCAGTAACTAAAGTAATCCGCAAACCATTATTTTCATCCAACACTTTCCTGATTGCTGGAACTGTTAGAGCAACATCTCCCATTGCTGAAAAACGGAATACAAGGAGGTGTTTATATGAGATTTTTGATGGTTGCAATTTATTTATAATTTGAATCTTTGGCCTTTTATAATTTTCTTTTTGAATAACGAACACCGAACACTGATTTACCCTGTGAAATAGCGAAGCTAAATTCGTTGATCCACCTTAAAATCAAACACTTAAATGAAGGGCTAAAGCCCAATTTTACTTTTCTTGATTAACCCCAGGCTTAAGCCTGGGGTTAGTGAAGCCACATGTTACATGGGCTTTAGCCCACATATAAGTTTTTCCCGGACACTAATGATTTTATAAACAAACCTGTTTCAAAATTCATCCCTTGCTAATAATCTTCATAGGACTTTTCTTCAACAAATTGGGATCCGGTTTGTTCATTTATTTTCTTTTTTATTCTTGACCTTTCATCATTGTTGATATATACCTGTCGAACAGTATGTATGAATCCTTCGCCAAAATCTTTTTTTCTTTCATAATCCCGGCATTGATCTTCAATATCCCAAAGCCTTAGATTAATTTCTCTCAATTGCTTATATAAGGGATTTTCTTTTTTTAGAATTTGAGCAGCCGATTCATTTAGAATCTCGTATTCCAGTCTGATATTTTCCAGTTTTTTTTCATCCTTGATTTTCTCCAGCTTAATTTCAAGAATGGTTAGTTTATCTACGATTTCGCCATTGGAAACTTCAATCTTCATACTATTATCAGGTATTTATTTTTAACAAAAATAATGAAAATGAGGGAAACAATAAGCACCATGCTTTAGCTTGGTGTTAAATGTCGCAAATGACTTTTTCAGTGCGCTTTAGCGTACTTATTAAACTTGAACATAAAGTCAGCTCAAAGCTGACTTATCAAATATTGTATTTCCCACTAACACCAAGCTAAAGCATGGTGTTGTTTTTATATCATATAAACTTAACTTTTCTGGAAACCCAATGAGCCAGCTAATAACAACCAATTGAATCAGTTTCAGCCAAATGTTGTCTTAATTGACGCATATGCTTATAGGGACTGAATGATAATACATATTTATAGCGGATCCACATCAACCACAACCAGCATTTGTCTGAATTCTTTTTCAAGCTTATTGATTTCAGTTTGTAGTATTATTTTGGCCTTTGTATAACTTCTATCTCTTTCAATTTTAATTAAAAGACTTTTTAGATGCCACTTATGAATTTTGCTGATCAATGGAAATTCTGGTCCGAGCACTCTTGCCCCAAACACCTGTTTCAGCCTATTCCCCAGGAATATTGACCCTTTATTTAAACTATTCAGATCCTTATGCTTGAGAGTTATTTTAATAAGTTTATAATATGGGGGATACTTGAAGGCCTTTCGTTCCAGCATCTGATTTTTGTACATCTTCAAATAATCTCCTTCAATTACCCATTGAAGCACTTCATTTTCGGGATCTGAAGTTTGAATAATAACCTTCCCCTGTTCCGATTTTCTCCCGGCTCTTCCACTCACCTGGGTAAGTAATTGGTAACTCCTTTCATAAGCACGGAAATCAGGAAAAAAAAGCAAATTGTCGGCATTCAATACCCCAACAAGCCTTACATTCTCAAAATCCAGTCCTTTAGAAATCATTTGAGTCCCAATGAGGATATCACTTTTTCTCATTTCAAAATCCGTAATGATTTTGTGGTATGCCCGTTTTGTTCGTGTAGTATCAAAATCCATACGAGCCACTTTTGCTTCAGGAAAGACTAAACGGGTTTCTTCCTCTATTTTTTCCGTACCAAATCCACGTGTTCTAATATTTGTTGACTCGCATTCGGCACAAACATTTGGCGAGCCAATTGAATATCCACAATAGTGGCAATTAAGATCGTTTGAGTATTTATGAAATGTAAGATTTACATCACAGTGTTTGCACCTGGGAATCCATCCACATTCATTGCATTGTATATAGGGAGACCATCCCCTGCGATTTTGAAATAGAATAATTTGCTCATTCTTTGAAAGAGCTTCAGACATAGAATTATAGAGCTCTGGTGTAAAATGTGAGACCATTCTTTTTTTCCGGTATGCATCCCTGGTATTAGCAAGTGCAGAAAAAGGCAGCTTTACATTACCATGGCGATCATTAAGTTCCACTAAAGCATATTTCCCGATTTCAACATTATAATAAGATTCAAGCGAGGGTGTAGCTGTGCCAAGAAGAGTTTTAGCCTGGTGTAAGTAAGCAAGATACAGGGCTGCATCCCTTGCATGATAACGTGGTGCAGGATCGTGTTGTTTGTAGGATGTTTCATGTTCCTCATCAATAATTACCAAACCAAGCTTTTTAAAGGGGAGAAAGATGGAAGAACGTACCCCAACTATGATTTGATAGGTTTTTTCTGTAGATTTTCCCAACAGATTCTTCCATATTTCTGCTCTTTCAGAGTCATTATATTGAGAATGATATACACCTATTTTTCCTCCAAAATATCTTTTTAAACGAGAAATAATTTGAGTTGTCAGGCCAATTTCGGGAAGCAAATATAATACCTGATTACCCTTTTTAATTTCTTTATGAATTAAGTGAGCATAAATTTCAGTTTTTCCGCTTGAGGTTACGCCATGAAAAAGAATGGTATTGTTTGTTTTGAACTTTTTTTTGATTTCTTCAAATTTTTGACCCTGGATATTGCTAAGCTCTTTCAGGGAGTTGAGCTGAGAGGCTGGGATTTGAAGACGTGAGCTTTCTTTGTAAGACTTCTGGAGAATTCCCTTTTTTATTAGAGCTTCCAGGGCAGGTTTACTGATTTGCCTGTCGGCAATAAGCTTGCTCATTCTTAACTCAGAAGCAATACCATCGTCCTCATTTGCAAAGTAAATAAACCCTTCAAGAGCCTGATTTTGTTTAGGAGCTTTCTTCAATTTGTCAAGAGTAGCATTTAGTATTACTGAGTCTTGAAGTTTTTCTTTGAGATTTATAAAGGCTTCAAACCTGGGTTTATACTTTGCCTTAAGTTTCTCTTCTATTTGGATTAAATTTTTGCTTAAAAGGTTATAAATATGAGGGATTGAATTTTTTAGATTTACTATAGAATTTATTTCTTTTATACTTGCTGATGATTTTCCTTCCAGGTAATTAAGAATTGCCAGTTCTCTTTTATCCAGAGACTCCTGATTAAATTTTGAATCCTTGTCGAAGTTCTCCTTAACATGAGCACTTTGTATCTTCTGGGAGAGACTTACTCTTGTTTCACTTTCTGGCCTCAAGCCTGAAGGGAGAGCTGCTTTAAAAATTTCTCCCTTAAGACACATATAGTAAGATGACATCCAGTCCCAAAACTTTAATTGGGAAGGAAGAACAAAAGCCTGATCATCCGGAAGAGCTTGAATTTCTTTAGCTAAATAATTTTTAGGCGGATTATTGTGGATCTTAACAATAATGGCAGTATATATTCTCTTTTGTCCGAATTGAACAATGGCCCGCATACCCGGACTTACGCTATGTGAGAGTT
>JAYEGO010000151.1:0-840 GCA_034659155.1 Bacteroidota bacterium
AAATGAATAGAATTTTCTAAAGAACTAATATAGCTCTTTATTCATAAGAGCCTTTTTTGATGATCGAGAGTTCTTTATCTGAAAGATGCCTCCATCTGCCACGAGGAAGTCCTTTTTTAGTAAGCCCGGCAAAATATACTCTGTCCAAACGTATTACCTTATACCCAAGGTGTTCAAACATTCTGCGGATTACCCTGTTTTTTCCCGAATGAATTTCAACGCCAATCTCTCTTTTGTCTTCAGGGAGAATATAACTAATTGCATCAGGTTTTATAAAGCCATCATCAAGAGTGATGCCCTCAGATAACTGTACAAGATCCTTTTGAGTGAGGTCACCCTCCAGGGACACCTGGTATATTTTTTTCTTTTGATATTTTGGATGAGTCAGTTTTTTTGTAAGGGGGCCATCATTTGTAAGCAATAAAACCCCTGTACTCATTCTGTCAAGTCTGCCAACCGGATAAATTCTTTCCTCAGGCCCTTTTTTTATTAGAGAAAGTACAGTTTTTCTACCCTGCGGATCATTTGTAGTAGTGATAACATCTTTCGGTTTATTTAATAAAATGTAAACTTTCTTTTCAGGTACAAGCTTTTTTCCTTTGTATTTTACCTCATCTTTAAAACTAATCTTTGTTCCAAGCTCAGTTATCTTCTTTCCATTGACTGTCACATATCCACTTTGAATATGGTTATCCGCTTCTCTTCTAGAACATAATCCGGTATTGGCAATGAACCTGTTCAGCCTGATTCCTGAAGTTTCCTGCATGGATTTTTTCGGATAATCCTTACTTATCCTTGCCGAACCATGACCTGTCTTTTTGCTTATTAAATTACCAGGAT
>JAYEGO010000151.1:850-4372 GCA_034659155.1 Bacteroidota bacterium
ATGTTCCTGTTGTTCTTTTTTTTTCCATTTGATACGAAAGATTTTAATTGCAATACGTACTTTTGAGGATATCAAAGGATTGCTTTTTAATCCTTTAAAAGTACAAATATTTAAATTATGATTTTCAGAGCCATTAATTGAAAAAATAATATAATCCTAAAATACTATTAACGTGACCTTAATAAAATCTATATCTGGAATTCGGGGTACAATTGGAGGCTCCCCAGGAAAAGGATTAACCCCTCCTGATATTGTAAAATATGCTTCAGCCTATGGCACATGGCTAAAAGAACAATCAACAAAAGACAGATTTCATGTTGTGCTGGGACGGGATGCAAGGGTCTCTGGAGAGATGGTTTCTTCATTGGTGGCGGCAGGATTATCAGCCATGGGGATAAATGTTGACGATATAGGATTGGCTTCTACTCCTACAGTTGAGATGGCTGTGATTGATAAGAAAGCAGATGGTGGAATTATCATCACGGCAAGTCATAATCCCGGGGAATGGAATGCACTTAAGTTGCTTAATAAATATGGGGAATTCCTTTCTGCAGAAGAGGGAGAAAAAATAGTGGATCTTGCTGATTCTGAAGCCATAACATATTCAGGAGCAAATAGCCTGGGAAAGGTAAGGCAGGTAGAATCCTTTCATAAGCAACATATACAAAAGATTCTTAAGCTCCCTCTGGTTGACACAAATGCTATCAGGCAGGCTAATTTTAAAATAGTAATTGATTGCGTAAATTCGGTGGGGGGCGTGATATTGCCTGAATTATTAACAGCTTTAGGAGTGAATAAGATTATTCAACTTCATTGCAATTTGAATGGGATCTTTCCTCATGACCCTGAGCCAATTCCAAAAAATCTGAGTGAAATTTGCCGGGTAGTTAAAGATCAGGGTGCAGATCTTGGTCTGGTTGTTGATCCGGATGTTGACAGGTTGGCAATTGTGAAAGAAGATGGAGCCCTTTTTGGAGAAGAGTATACACTTGTGGCAGTTGCAGATTATGTGCTTTCTGAAAAGCCGGGGAATACTGTTTCTAATTTATCATCTACAAGGGCATTGAAGGATATAACAGAAAAATATGATGCCAAATACTATTCCTCACCTGTAGGTGAAGTGAATGTGGTAAGTGAAATGAAAAAACGAGATGCCGTAGTAGGAGGAGAAGGAAATGGAGGTGTTATTTTCCCAGAACTTCACTATGGAAGGGATGCCCTGGTTGGAGCAGCATTGTTTTTATCACACCTCGCCAAAACAGGCTTGAAGACTTCACAATTGCGGAATACTTTACCTGATTATTATATAAACAAAACCAAGCTAACTGTTGATCATGAATTTGATGTCAATATGCTGGTTCGTCAATTGCAGAAAAAATATTCTTCTTGCAAGATTGGCCTTGCAGATGGTATTCGAATTGATATGGAAAAGGAATGGATCCATGTGCGGAAATCAAATACAGAACCCGTATTCAGGATCATTGCCGAGTCAGAAAGTGAAGAAAGATCCGAAGTCCTTGTCGGCGAGGTCACAGACATGTTAGAAACATTATAAATGTTCTTTTCATCCGGGAATATTTTGACAATATTGAATGTCAAATTGAGACAATGTTAAAATGTGTTAAAAAAAGGGATAACATTAGAAATTTGAAATACATTTACAAAACCCCCTGACAAACTTTTTAAATTATGAACTCTGGCTTTGTAATTAAGCATTGACTAAATAATAATAAACACATGAAAAAAATACTATTAATTAGTGCTGGTGTGGTACTTGCAGCAATTATTGTGCTGCTAATTGTAAACCGGGCAACCAGCAAAGAGGATATGACACAGCTGGAAGCTGAAGTACAATACGGAAAGTTTGATATTAACGTGGTTGTAACCGGTGAATTGCAGGCCGAGCAATCGGTTCAAATAAGCGGCCCTGCAAAACTTAGAACTTCCAGGAGCCACCGGTTTAGTCAAATAAAAATTACAGATCTTATTCCTGAGGGTACAATTGTTAAAGAGGGTGATTATATAGCAACTCTCGATCGTTCTGATGCAACAAACAGGCTGAAAGACCTGGAAGATGAAATGGAGGAAAAACGTAATACACTGGAACGGGTACAGCTAGATACAACCATTAATCTTCGGAATCTCAGAGATGAATTGGTAAATCTGGAATATAACATGGAGGAGGCTGAGATCACTCTTGAACAGTCAAAATATGAATCTCCGGCAGTGATCCGGCAGGCTCAAATTAATCTGGATAAAGCAGGAAGAGCATTTAAGCAAGCCAAACTAAACTACCGATTGAAGGCTCAGCAATACAGGGCAGACATCAGGGAGGCTAAGATTAACCTGGCCCGTGAGCAAAGAGATTATGACGATATGGTTGACTTAATTTCCCAATTCACTATCCTGGCCCCGGCCCCGGGTATGATCATTTATCAAAAAGAATGGAGTGGGCAAAAACGGAAAGTTGGATCTATGATCAGTGCCTGGGACCTTACGGTAGCAACATTACCAGATCTTTCATCATTGATTTCTAAAACCTATGTAAACGAGATTGATATAAGTAAAATTAGTAAGGGGCAACAAGTACAGATTGGGGTGGATGCTTTCCCGGAAAAAGAATTTATGGGAGAAATACTGGAAGTGGCCAATATTGGAGAACAATTGCCCAATACCGATGCCAAAGTTTTTGAAGTGGTAATTAAACTCGATGGTGTGGATCCTGTTTTACGACCTGCAATGACAACCAGCAATAAAATTGTAACCGCTGAATTTGACAGTGTTATGTCAATTCCGCTTGAAACCATTCATGTGGAAGATAGTATACCAATGGTTTTTAAGAAAAACGGAGTGAAACAGGTTGTTTTACTTGGGGAGTCCAATGAAAATGAAGTTATTGTAGAGGCAGGTTTGAGTCCGGGGGAAAAAGTATTATTGTCTCTCCCTGAAGAACCTGGTAAATTTAAACTACAGGGGGAAGAAATTATTGATCAAATCAAGGAAAGAGAACGAGAAAGAAAAATAGAGGAAGAAAGAGTGAAGGCTGAAGCTGCACGGACTAATGAGCAAAACAAAAAAATGCAACAATTTATGCGCATGGGTGGAGGTTCTTCTCAGGGCACAAGAGTATCTGTTAGTTCTAACCAGGCAAGCCGGAAGCAAACTCAGGAAAAACCTGAAAAAAGGGTGGACACAAAGGTAAACTCCACAGATTCCGTAAAAGTTAGGATACATTAAGAATTTGTTGTAAAACTCACGAAAATTAACCTGAAACCTACTGTATGAAAAGATATTTTCATGATATAACCATAGCCCTGGAATCTATCCTTACTAATAAACTGAAGTCGATTCTTACGGCCCTGGGAATTATTTTTGGGGTAATGGCAGTTATTACCATGCTTGCCATTGGAAAAGGTGCTCAACAAGAAATCCTCGATCAAATAAAAATGGTGGGAGTAAATAATATTCTGATTACCCCCATTGTTGAAGCAGCTAATACTGAGGAAGAAGGGGAAGATGGCA
>JAYEGO010000152.1:0-4369 GCA_034659155.1 Bacteroidota bacterium
CCTTTTTACGATTCAAGTTCTTATTATAATAACTTGAATCGTAAAAAGGTTCAAAAAGGAAAAGAACACATCTTATTTGTTGATGATGAAGAAGAAATCACCTTCATGGGAAAAAGAATGCTGGAAAGTTTAGGATATTCAGTAAGTGTACATACAAAAAGCCTGACAGCCCTGGAAGAATTCACCTCAAATCCTGGTTTATACGATCTTCTTGTAACAGACCAAACAATGCCCTACTTATTGGGTACTGAATTAATAAGAAAAGTCAGGGAGTTAAAACCCGGAATTAAAGCCATTATAATTACCGGATATGCCGACTCCATCTCTGAAGAAATGAAAATCATGGAGAAAATAGATGCCGTAGTGATTAAACCGCTAATTTTAAGTAACTTTAGCAATCTGATAAGAAAGGTACTTGACGAGAAAAACAATAGAAAAAGTTAGAATATGGCAAGAATCCTGATCATTGATGATGAGCCTACCATATTGCTCATGCTCCAGAAAATGCTTGAAAGAGCAGGCTATGTAGTTGATATGGCCATAAATGGCAAAGAAGGGCTGGAATTGTTTGCCAAATTTCCTGCAGACCTAATTATTACTGATATTGTAATGCCTGAAAAAGAAGGCCTGGAAACTATCCGTGAAATTAAGAAGGGCCATCCTGATGTGAAAATTATTGCAATTTCAGGTGGAGGAAGAATTGATTCCACAGAGTATCTTGCCTCCGCCCGGTTATTTGGTGCCTCCAGGATCTTTCAAAAGCCATTCAAACAAAAAGAAATAGTTGCGGCAGTTAAGGAACTACTGGCCGAATAGTAAACAAGCGACTATTTAAATATTCTTCTGAACACCTGAAGTGTTCTAACGAATAAAATAATAGATTTTTTTCGGTCGTAAAAATTGCTACATTTGAATCCCCTTTTAACCCCCTTTTATACATATTTGACTGCAGAGTCTTATGGATATCTGTTTGCCATTTTTTTTAAATTACAACATTAACCAAAACATTATGAAAAAGAATGTATTGTTACTTCTGATTTTGACATTTATGTCAAGCCAATTATTCAGTGCCGATGAGGCCAGATTGTTAAGATTTCCTGCCATTCACGGAGATCAGATAGTTTTTAGTTTCGCTGGTGATCTGTATACTGTAGATGCCAATGGAGGAATGGCACGTAAACTTACCACTCACAATGGTTATGAGGTATTTCCTAAATTTTCTCCGGATGGTAAAACTATTGCCTTTACAGGTCAGTATGATGGGAATACGGAGGTATTTAGTATTCCTTCAGAAGGAGGAATACCCAATAGACTCACCTTTACTGCAACTCTCGGCAGAGATGATATAGGTGATAGAATGGGCCCAAATAATATTGTGATGACATGGACCCCGGATAGTAAACATGTTGTTTACAGATCGCGGAAGCAATCCTTTAATGCTTTTACAGGACAACTATTCAAAGTTTCTGTTGATGGTGGACTCTCCGAAGAAATCCCTATTTCCAAAGGAGGATTCTGTTCTTATTCAACAGATGGTAGTCAATTGGCCTTCAATTGGGTTTTCAGGGAGTTCAGAACATGGAAATACTATGAGGGAGGAATGGCAGATGATCTCCGGATCTACGATTTTGAAACCGGAGAAGTAAAACAAATCACTAAAACTGTAAACCAGGAAATCATTCCTATGTGGATAGAAGATGAAATTTATTTCCTGTCAGACCGTGACCGGACAATGAATCTTTTTGCTTACAATACTAAAACAAGTGAAACGAAAAAAATTACTGACTTCACAGAATATGATATAAAATTCCCTTCTTACGATAAAGATCATATTGTCTTTGAAAATGGTGGATATATTTACAAGTTAAGTATTGCCACTCAAAAATATGAAAAAGTAGATATTCAAATTGGAGATGATAATCCATATTCCCGTACAGTAATAAAAGATGCAAGTAAAAGAGTAAGTTCGGGCGATCTTTCTCCAAATGGTGAAAGGGTTCTCTTAAGTGCCCGTGGTGACATATATTCTATTCCTGCAAAATCAGGAATTACTACAAACTATACTGCCAGTTCAGGAGTACATGAAAGAAACGCCTCCTGGTCTCCAGATGGTAAATGGATTGCCTATATTTCTGACAAATCAGGAGAATTTGAGATATGGATTGAAGACCAGGCCGGAAATGGGTCAGTAAAGCAAATCACTAAAAATTCAGACACCTATATATTTGGATTTGAATGGTCACCCGACAGTAAGAATATTTTATATAATACCAAAAAGCAAGAACTTGTTTATGTTAATATTGAAAGTAAGAAAACTGTACTTGTAGAAAAAACGGATGAGGGTCCATGGTTTGCATACAACTGGTCTCCAGACAGTAAATGGATCACTTATACAAAGGCAGAAAAAGGAATGACTAAAATTCGCCTCTATGAGCTATCCAGTAAAAAATCTTTTGAGGTAACAGAGGGATGGTACGACTCAAATAACCCAAGCTTCAGCAGCGATGGCAAATATTTGCTATTTACCTCCGCAAGAGATTTTAATCCTGTTTACAGCCGGACAGAATGGAATCATGCCTACCAGGATATGAACCGCATTTACATGGTTACGCTGGCTAAAAATACTCTATCTCCCTTCGCTCCGGAAAACGATGTAGTGAAAATAGATGAGGAAAGTGATGATAATGGTAAGGAAAAATCAAAGTCTAAAGAGGATAAGAAATCAGCCGCTGAAAAAGACAGCGAAACTATGAAAATAGACATTGAGGGTATTGGTGAACGAATTCTATCTCTTCCTGTTAAACCAGGAAATTATTTCAATGTTCAGTGTGTTGGCGACAAGGTTTATTACGTGACCATGTCTTCAGGAGAAAGAGGAATAAGCACAAAATTGTATGACCTGGATAAGAAAAAAGAAACTGACCTGGGTAAGAACCTGATGTATACAATTTCATCTAACAACAAGAAGATGCTGGTAGTTCAGGATCAGAAATACGCTGTCATTGACTTGCCTTCGTCAAAAGTAAGCATGGACAAAACTATTGATATGTCCAATATGAAAACTATGGTAAATCTGAAAGAAGAATGGCAGCAGATCTTTGATGAAAGCTGGAGGCAGATGCGTGATTTCTTTTATGCTCCCAATATGCACGGGGTGAACTGGAAGGAAATGTATACCAAGTATAATGTGCTGGTTCCTTATGTAAACCATCGCTCCGATCTTACTTACATTATAGGTGAAATGGTAGGTGAACTGAATATTGGCCATTCTTATGTGAGCAATGGAGAAAGGCCTATGCCTGAACGTATTTCCACAGGTCTTCTCGGAGCAAAACTTAGCCGTGATGAATCAGGATATTACAAGATTGATAAAATACTTAAAGGTGCTAACTGGAGTAGTTCTCTTACATCTCCTTTGAATGAAATTGGAGTAAATATCAACGAAGGAGATTATATTCTGGCCATTGATGGTCATAACACCAAAGATATGTCAGACATATATGATAATCTTGTTGGTAAAGCAGGAAAACAGATAGAACTTACAATAAATTCAAAACCAGAGACCCAGGGATCACGAAATTCAATTGTAAAGCCCATAAGTGATGAATCGAACCTGTATTATTACAATTGGGTGCAGGAAAATATCAATAAAGTATCTGAAGCTACCAATGGTGAAGTTGGATACTTACACGTTCCTGATATGGGAGTTGGAGGACTTAACGAATTTGTTAAATATTACTATCCTCAACTTCAGAAAAAGGCATTGATTATTGATGTTCGCGGGAATGGCGGGGGAAATGTTTCTCCAATGTTAATAGAAAGACTTCTCAGGTCAGTTACATATCTCAGCATGCATACTGGCTATAAAGAAGGAGATGTAAATCCCGGAGGTCAGCTGGATGGTCCAAAAATAACACTGCTGGATAAGTACTCTGCTTCTGACGGAGACCTTTTCCCCTATCGTTTTCAATACAAAAAGATTGGAAAATTGATTGGTACCCGTTCATGGGGTGGAGTGGTTGGCTACAGTGGATCTATTCCATGTATTGATGGTGGTTATATTATTACACCATCTTATGCACCTTTTGCTGCCGATGGGAGTGGTTTTATCATTGAAGGCCAGGGTGTGGAACCAGATATAGAAATTGAAAATGACCCGGCAAAAGAATACCTGGGAATTGATGATCAGCTAAACAAAGCAATTGAGGTAATTAAAGAAGAAATGAAGAGTTTTAAATATACCCCAACCGCTGTTCCTCCATTTCCTGATAAAAGCGGGAAGAAGTAAGAAGTAGGCTGTAGGCAGTAAGAAGTAGGCTGTAGGCTGTAGGCAGTAGGCAGTAAGAAGTAGGCTGTAGGCAGTAAGAAG
>JAYEGO010000153.1:0-4367 GCA_034659155.1 Bacteroidota bacterium
AGATTCCCCTTACATAAAACTGCCGTAGGCAGGGCATTATATTACCAGGGTCGCCTTGCCTGCCGGCAGGCAGGTTAGACCCTGTGTGAAAGGATATGTTGTTTTGAGTTCCGTAGGAACGACATATTATGTTTTGGAAAAATCCTAATAGATAATCCTCATTAAATTTGCTGTAATAAAGATAAAAACATACCGTTCCTATGGAACTCTAATTCATTTTATCCTTGAAAAAGGGACTCACGTCCCTTTCTATAGTATTTCATCCCTACGGGATTTTTTCGCAATACATATTTTATTATAGAATTTACCTGCAGGCATGGCGTCCCTTTCTGTAACATGAGGGTGTCCGTTTTTTGGACACCCTCAATTTATGAATATGTTAATCATACTTTGTGTAACTTAGTGTGTACTGTGTGATCCTTTGTGGTTCAGTTCTTTAAGATTTCACCACAAAGCTACACTAAGCAGTCACAAAGGAACACAAAGACATTTGAAACATCCCCTGCTCCCCTTGGCAGTGGGAGAATTTAATAATACATTAAGCCATAAAATAAGGTCAAAATCTATTTTTCTGAAAGGGGATAGATATCCTTCGGGATATTCTTGTATTTCAAAGTGGATAAATCAGCTGGACCAATACCAGGTGCATCTACCAGCACAATGGTAGAAGCAAATCCATTTTCAAAATAGCCTCTTCTGAAATGGACCCTTGATTTAAGAACAATAATATCAAGTTTATCGAGGGCTATGCCAAGGGGTTCAAATATACCTGTATTGGTTACCTGGTGCAAGAGTGGAGTAAGGATCAGCCAGTTATTCCTGCCAAATTGAACCACAGCCACACGATCGAAATGCCGGTATTCACCAAAATAGCTTAGTTCACCTTCAATACTTACCGGAGATCCTGCAAATTCATCTCCATAGCCACCTATTGTTACCAAAACCTGATCACCAACTTTCGCTTCCTTTTCAAGTTTTATGATAGCAATGCTATCTGAAATAGTGGTAATGCAAAAGTTTTCTGCTCCCTGAAGAATTAATTCTTCAAGGATTTGTGATGAATTACCACTTCGGTCGCTATGATCTGCAATAACCACAGGTGTATTTCCCAGCCTTGCTGCTTCCAGAGCAATTTTAACTCCCTCTTTTGTTTTGGGAAGTAACTTGCCGGCAAAGCTTTCCCTTACCCGCCAGATATATTCTTCCATATCATCAGCAATTTTATCTGCGAGTTCCTGGTCATTATTTGTTACTACCATAACTGTAGCACCCACATCAGGAACATCGGCATAAGCAAAACCAAAAGCTACAGAAACAAAAGCATCTTTTTGCCTGGATTCCCAACGCCTTGCTCTTTCCATAATTTCCATTGCCGGACTTTCTCCAGTCCATTGAAAAACACTGGGAGTAATTACACCTGGCTTCCTGGTGGCCATAACCGGCTGGTAAGTCCCCCGGATGGTACGTACAAGGATTCTTGCAGCCCGTTCACCCTGCCAGCGGGAATCATAATGAGGATATCTTTTTACTATGAAAATTGCATCCGCAACATCCGATAATTCGTGATCTTCATTTGCATGGAGATCGAGAGTGATGAATATTGGAATATCTCCAACAGCTTCCCTTAATCGTCTCACCAATTCTGCTTCTGGTTTAGGAATTCCGGCAACAGCCATGGCACCATGTAACGAAAGATAGAGGCCGTCCAGCTTCCCCGCTTTCATGAGATCTTCAGCCATTGCCACAGAGTATTTGTCAAATGCTTCAGCAGTGATCCAACTTCCAGAAGACCCTCCTTTGGCATCCCGTGGGGAATAGATTCCTACCAGTTCCACTCCGCCAAGTTCTTTGCAGCGGTCAACAAATCCTCCTACATAAGCCCCGGAATTAAGAGCATCATCCCCAAGCCTGGGAGTACCATAATATTCCCATTCAGCTATACCTGTTTCATTCGGACAAAAAGTGCAGGTTTCATGCATGAAACTGGCAACAGCAATTCTTAAAGTCTTTGAATCCTTATTTCTAAATTCCTGAATCACAAACAGGCCAATCAATATTAATGCAAGAGCTGTTATATAGTATTTCCTTGTAAGTGCCATATTGTTCTTGTTAAATAATTTGTATTGAAGTATAAAATTAACACTTTTAAAATACAAATCATAAGCTACACTTCCTGTAAATTAATTATTTTAGAGGTCAATTATTTTTAGATACTCTGAACATGATTCTATGGAACAACTAAAAAAAACTATTAACCAATCTCCATATGCACGTTGGGGAATTCTAATACTTGTAGGGTTTATCCTGTCTGTGAATTATTACTTCTATGATGCTTTCTCAACATTAAAAGATCTATTGACCAAAGAATTTGATTTATCAAATACCGATTACGGGCTCTTTGTTTCCTTTTATTCTATTCCGAATACCTTTTTATTAATGGCGGTGGTTGGAGGGATCATACTTGACAAATGGGGAATACGGCGAACAGGTTTTATGTTTGTGTTTTTTATGGCTTTTGGGGCTTTTTTAACTGCTTATGGCGCTTCTGAAATATACCAGGATGGAATTGGTTATGAATTCATGTCTTCATACCTTACTAACTATTCTCCAGAGTTGAAGATGATGTTACTGGGGCGTTTCTTTTTTGGGCTTGGAGCAGAAACAAGTATTGTTGTTATTAGTAAGATTCTTGTTAAGTGGTTTAAAGGAAAGGACCTTGCCCTGGCCTTTGGATTGAAAGTTGGATTCGGACGTCTGGGTACTTTTGCAGCCCTTCAATTATCTCCGGTTTTGGCAAAAGGTGGGGAGCAGCTGAATACGGCTATCTGGTTAGCAGCCGTTTTAGTCTTTATAGGTCTGCTTGCTTTTATTGTTTATATTTTATTTGATATAAAAATTGACAGGCAGTTGCAAACCAGCCATGAACCTACAAAGAAAGATGACTTTCATATAAAAGATGTTTTTTCAATTTTATCAAACAGGGCTTATTTATATATAGCTCTTCTATGTGTTACCTTTTATGCGGCAGTTTTTCCGTTTATGGCATTTGCTCCGGATTTTTTTCTGAATAAGTTTCAAATGAGCTATGAACAAAGTGGCAGGATTGCCTCATTGCTTCCCCTGGGTACCATGCTATTTACTCCTTTATTTGGTTTTCTGATTGACCGTAAAGGAAAAGCTGCTACTGCCATGATATTTGGCTCTATCATTCTGGTAAGTATTCATTTGTTATTTGCATTGACCAATATAGCACCTTATATACCTATGATCCTGCTGGGAGTATCATTTTCACTTGTTCCTGCAGCCATGTGGCCAACAACGGTGAAACTTGTAGATGAAAAGCAAATAGGAACTGCCTATGGCCTGATGTATTCGATTCAGAACCTTGGTCTCTGGGGTGTTCCTTTATTGGCAGGAATCATTTTGGATAAAGCAAACCCCGGAAACCCGGATATATTAAATTACACTCCGGTAATTTTCATGTTTGCCGGCCTGGGTGTGCTTGGGTTTATCTTTGCAGTTTTGTTAAAGACAGTTGATAAATCGGGAAATTATGGTGTGGAAATGGCAATGAATAAAAAATAGTGCTAAAAAATTACTAGATTTATATCAAGTCCTTACATTTTCTTTTAAAAATAAATAGATTATGACAACAGGAAAGCTAAAATATTGGTACATCCAATTAACAAAGATCTTTTTTGTCACAGCTCTTGTACTGGGATTTTCAAATTGTGCAACAACTTTTGGAGGCAGACACAACACCCTGGTTTTTAAAACAGACAGTACTGTAAAAGCAAAAGTTTACCTGGATGGTAATTATATTGGAGATGCCCCAGGTAAAATTTTACTTAAACGAACTATAATTCAACATGGAAGTACACTTGAGATCAAGGCTGAAGGTTTTGAAACACAGAAATACTTAATCCTCCGGAAACCGCATGTTATTTATACCCTGGCTGATGTTTTTACCGGGGGAGTTTGGCTTGGAGTTGATTATGCAACAGGCAATATTTACAGGCCAAGTCCCAGGATGTTTAGCTATACTCTTAATGAACTTCAATAATTATAATTCCTGAATCATGAAGAAATTTTTTCTCTTTGCTTTTATAATATTGCAACTATCCTCACTGAATGGTCAGAATATATCCTCATTTGAACCTGAAGATTTTACCAGGGATGCCAATTATGGATATTTTAACTATTTCCAGTTAATGTTGCATGCAGGGGTGAATCCAACCGGTAATGAATATCTCCAACAAGTATACACTGCCGCTTATAAGGCTCTGGAACTTAGAATTGGTACTCAATCTACAGGAAGACAACTATGGCAACAATACCATAATTATCCCCAATATGGATTGGGTTTT
>JAYEGO010000154.1:0-4332 GCA_034659155.1 Bacteroidota bacterium
AGGCCTGGGACAGGGAATATAATGAAAAGACACAGGCTTTTAAAAATGCGAATCTTAAGGGTGAGGAGCTGGCAATCTGGAAATTTAACCGCTACCTTGCAGACTATTTAAAGTGTATTGCCTCGGTGGATGATAATGTTGGAAGAATATTGGATTATCTTGAGCAAACCGGGTTGAATGAAAATACAATTATTGTATATACTTCTGATCAGGGTTTTTACCTGGGAGAGCATGGTTGGTTTGATAAGCGGTTTATGTATGAAGAATCACTGAAGATGCCACTGGTCATGAAATTGCCGGGAAATTCAAAAGCCCGGGAAATAAACCAGCTTGTTCAGAATATTGATTTTGCACCTACTTTCCTGGATCTTGCAGGAATTCAAATTCCGGAAGAAATACAGGGCGTCTCTTTATTACCACTAATGAAAGGAGGAGATCCAACAGACTGGAGAGAATCAATTTATTATCATTATTATGAATATCCCGGGGGAGGACATAGTGTAAAAAGACATTACGGCATCAGGACCAAACAGTTCAAATTGATTCACTTTTATGATGATATTGATACCTGGGAGCTATATGATCTGGAACAAGATTCCCGGGAGATGAATAACCTGATATCTGACCCTGATTATTTTGAAATTTCAGATGAATTAAAGAAGAATTTAAATACTATGGGACATGAATGCGGAGACTCAATTGTCTCGCATTTACAATAGCAAATTGTTAACCAGCGTTCAGGTAAGACATATTTTTGAGGTCAATTTCATATAATGAGGCTTCACTAACCCCGGTATTTATGCCGGGGGAAAGTGGAAGGTCAGAAATGGGCTTTTAGCCCTGAATTTGAAAAAGTTGGACTAAAGTCAGTAATGTTTAGTATGTTCGATCTCCGGCATAAATACCGGAGTTAGTTATGTAAATTAGAATTTTTTATATAGCATGTTAAACCTGGGATTAGTTAATATTATTAATGGAATATTGGGAAACCATAAAAATTATTATCAAATGAAAGCGCATATTATAGTACTCCTTGTATTGGTCATGACAGTTTCTTGTACCCCCAATGATAACTCTGTTACAGAACCTTCGGAGCAGGAAAAATTATTTATTGATTCCATTGGGAACACAATTTCCACAAGCCTGAAGCTAGCTTTACAAAAGAACTTGTCAGATGCTATTAAAAACCAGGGTTTAATTCCAGCTATTGAGTTTTGTAAGCAGGAGGCCTTAGTTCTAACTGATGAAGTTGCGAATAGTTCTGCTTATAAGATTGAGTTGAAAAGAACAAGCTTTAAGTACAGAAATCCTCAAAATGCTCCTGACGAATTTGAGGAGCTTGCGCTGAAATATTATGAAAAGATGATACTGGAAGATTCGGATTTTTCTGCCAGTTATATTCAAAAGATCAGGGGAGACCAGTCCGCATACTTCTATTACTATCAACCCTTAAAAACAGGCAGTGTATGTATAGTATGTCATGGAGAGCCTGAAAACATTGATCCGTCTATAGCAAGCCTGCTAGTTGACAAATATCCCAATGATAAAGCCATTGGCTATATGGAGGGGGATTTTCGGGGTTTGATACGGGTTAAGGTCACTCCTGAAGAATGACAGTCTACAATCCGAAAGTATAAGTATATTTTACCAGTATATTCCGGTTTGAAATTGTGGGGAGCTTAGGAACCTCTCTCTCAAGTTGGGTATTCCTCCCTTCGTTGAATACAATATATAGATCATTTCCTTCCCTTGGATTGTATCTCAGTCTGATGTTGGAAGAAACTGCGTTAATCGCACTGTTATATTGTATAAAGGCACTGGCAGTGAAAGCAGTACTCAACATAAATAGCATCTTAAACCTCCCAATATGGGCAATAAATTGTTGACTTCTATCTGTGAATTTGATGTTATTATACTGGTAATCAATACTGAAATTCAGGCTGGAAGAAACTTTCCAGGTGGGGATTAACAGCATGGAGAAGCGTGACCCATCATAAAACTGCCCGACATCAATAATGCTATTTACAAAGAATGGTCTGGTCATGGGACTTGTCAAACTGATATTGGTGCTTAAGTATTTGTATTGTCCTGTAGGGATGGATACCTCGTCTGAAAGGTCAAAATCCTCTTCGACATTTTCATATTTATAAGTAATTTTAAAATCTCCCTGCAGAAATTTTTTAGTTTGAAATGTCCAGCCAGGCTCTATAGTTGCTGATTCAACAATGCCGGACTCATTCCACATATTGCCCCTGAAACCAAGATATACCTTGTGACTTTGTAATTTTGATTCCATTCCGGGGAGCCATCCCCACTGAAGCCTGTTCCAGCTTCCTTTATAGTTATCTAAAAACTCAAATCCAATTCCGGGATTAAAATCTGCCCCTGAATGAGATATGCCCAGAGTATAACCAAAGCCTTTATCATTTCTTCTTTGCCAGGATAATCTTATTTTGGTAGGATTCATGGAGAGAACCTTATTTTTTGCACCGGTTTCAAAGGATTGGGACCATTTAATATCCAGGTAATCATCACCAAAAAGTCTGAATATCCCATCCAGACCATATACATAATTGTAGCTCCCATCTGTTCCAATTCTGGATGTAAAGATCCCTCCCACATAACTATTTTCATTAATTACCTGGCGTCGCATTCTTAAAACCCCAAAGTTTTCTGAATGTAAAAGAAGTGAATCCTGACTACTGTCTAGTTCAGAGCTGCCATAAAGGGCTGCAGTTTGCATGTTCAGGAATCCCAGATCCCATGCTCCTACACGGCCAACAAGCCTGGCTCCTCCATAGATTTGGACCTCTTTTCCTTCATGCAGACCAATTTTCCTGCTGTAAAAAATATCTTGTGGACCTCCAAGATTGTAACTAAAGATGCTTGATCGCTCCTGGAAGAATTGTCTTTTCTCAGGAAAAAAGAGAGAATAGCGAGTTAAATTTACCTGTTGATCATCTACTTCTACCTGGGCAAAATCAGTATTTACGGTTAGATCTAAAGTAAGATTAGGGGTTATTCCGTATTTAAGGTCACCGCCGAATTTTAAGATAGGTTTACTTTCCTCTTCATATCTGGTTTCGTCATCATTTAATTCATTGAATTGCTCCCAGCCTCCAAGGGCATAGGGAGTGATATATATAGGTTTTTTTGGCTTGATATCCTTGAAAACTATTTCCTGGGCTTTTGAAGGCTTCAGAAAAGCAAAGTCTCCATATTTCCGATCGATGGCAGGAAAAGTTACATTTTCATTTTTATGTGGTATCCATCTCCATACTATCATTCCCATGGTGGTAGCTCCATCTATATTTTGAAACCGGAGACTTGAAATGGGAATTCGGAGCTCCACAAACCAGCCCTCCTCGTTTGTTACTGTTTTAACATCCCAGAAGGTATTCCAGCTTATATTAAAAGGCAGACTTCCTCCAAAGGCATTGGCATCATTATATACAGAATAATCAGTTCTTTGGCCGGAAGGGGTAGTGGAAAAAACAAGACCATTTTCTTTGTCGTTAAAACTATCCAGAATGATACCTAAAGCATCACTGTTACCACCAAAATCATCTCTTTGCTTTGAGGTATTCCTTATGCGGGAGGGATTATTGTCATATAATCGTCCTGAAATATATAGATATTGATCGTTATAGCACATTCTGATTTCAGTCTTTTCGCTAGGCTCTGCTCCAAAATCCGGAATATATCCCACAACAGGGAAAGACTTAATCTTTTCCCATGCCTCCTCAAAGGGAAGGCCGTCGAATTCTATAATTCCATCAATTTTGGGAATTTGAATTGGCTCGGAAGCAATTATTACAGAGGAGCTAAAGCCCAAAAAGAGAACAAACAGGATAGAGCTCACTATCTTACCTATCTTTTTTATTTTATAAATTGAATTACTATTCACAGGATTGAGTTACTCCAAAGATTTAACTAAAATACATAGTTTTATTAAAACAGAGCTTGTTTAAGCCGCAATCTTTTATGGGATTATTCACTACGTTCATGATCCCATTCCGGGGCTCCTTGCAAAGACAAACAAATTCACCTACGGCGAATTTCCTTTTTATTCCCCAGGATCATTAAGAAGGCAATCTTTTATGGGATTATTCACTACGTTCATGATCCCATTCCGTGGCTCCTTGCAAAGACAAACAAATTCACCTACGGCGAATTTCCTTTTTATTCCCCAGGCTCATTAAGAAGGCAATCTTTTATGGGATTATTCACTACGTTCATGATCCCATTCTGGGGCTCCTTGCAAAGACAAACAAATTCACCTATGGCGAATTTCCTTTTTATTCCCCAGGATCATTAAGAAGGCAATCTTTT
>JAYEGO010000155.1:0-4300 GCA_034659155.1 Bacteroidota bacterium
GATACGCTACACTCCCGACAAGTCGGGACAAGTTATCGGGATTCCTGCCTGCCGGCAGGTAGGCGTTCAACTTACAAATTTCAATTCATTATCCCGAAAAATCGGGACAGGCTACTTTTGAAATTTGAGTTTCACGAATAAAAAACACAGGGGCTAAGGGCTCAGGCTTGCCACGTTTACCCCATGAAATTCTTTATATTTCATCAGGGTGAAAGGCGCAGGGCAAGACAGGAGTCATTCAATAGTCATTCAATAGTCAAAAAGTTATAGGAATAAGGACTAAAACTGGGACTTGCAATATCATGGTAAAGTTACACTTTGGCCTTTTAGACAGCCCCAGAGTATATGACAATCAAATGACAGCGAAGCGAATGACTTTTTTTTTACATCCAAAATTTATTATTTGTACATTTGAAAATCAAACCCAAATCCTAAAAAATAAATATGAGAAAAAAAATAGTCGCCGGTAACTGGAAAATGAACAATACTCTTAACACAGGTATTGAGCTTGCAAAAAAGATAGATGAATTGGTTGAAAAACTTCCTCCTCATGATACAGGAATTATTCTTGGTGTTCCCCATATCCTGCTTTCAGAAGTTGCAGATCTGATCAACTCAAAATATATTTCAGTTGCCGCACAAAACCTGGCAGAATGGGAAAAAGGAGCATATACAGGAGAAATTTCTGCAAAAATGATAAAATCTACAGGTGCGGAATATGTTCTCATCGGACACTCTGAAAGAAGAAAATATTTTAATGAAGAAGAGCTAAGCCTTCATAAAAAAGTGAATCTTGCCCTGGAAAATGGAATCAATCCTATCTATTGTTGCGGGGAAGTACTGGAGGAAAGAAACTCCGGAAAGCACTTTGACATAATAAAAAATCAAATAAAGGCAGGATTATTTGAATTGGACAAAGACAAATTCCAAAATATTATAGTTGCATACGAGCCTGTATGGGCAATTGGAACAGGAGTTACAGCCAGTTCGGAACAAGCACAGGAAATGCATAAATATATAAGAAAGGAGATTGAAAGCCATTACGGCCCGGATATAGCAGAAGATACCACAATTTTATATGGAGGGAGTTGTAATCCAACAAATGCAGCAGAATTGTTTAGCAATCCCGATGTAGATGGTGGTCTCATTGGTGGTGCGTCTCTGAAAGCAGAAGACTTTATTAGTATAATTACTTCTTTTTAAACTTGCACCAGTCCCGACTAAAAATATCAGAATTTGTAACTTCTGGCTTGTATTTTCGACATATTGAGTACAACAATTGCATTTAGGTGTTCGTCAGTCATTATGAAGAAAAAGTTAGTAATTGAAAAACAATTCAACTATTTTGTAATAATGGAACAGAAATTGTAGATTTGTAGTATATAACGCTCCTGGCAACGTATTCTCAATTTTCTATATTATAGCGAGAATGCCAACCTTGGAGCTTTTTATATTTAAATAAGCATGAAAAAAAGAACCGCAATTTTAGTAGATGGAGGTTTTTTCTTGAAAAGATACCGTTCAATCAACAAAGTCAGAAACCTTGACCCAGTGAAAACAGCAAAAGACCTTTGGGAAATGTGTCTCAAACATTTGACACAAGCTAAAGGAGAATCATTTGATTTATACCGTATCTTTTACTACGATTGCTTGCCATATGATAAAAAACAGCATAATCCAGTTACCGGGAAATCCATAGATTTCTCTAAAACAGATCAATATAAATTTCAATTGAAATTTTTAGAAGAATTAAATTGGCCTTGATATTGCTTCAATGACTTTAAAAAATCAAGTTGAGCAGATTATTTTGATATCTGGTGATAGTGATTTTGTTCCTGCAGCCAAATTGGCAAGGCGAGAAGGAATAGATTTTTTACTCGACCCAATGTGGAATCCTATTAAACCGCATTTGTTTGAACATATAGACGGCTTGGTTTCTAAAATCAAAAGACCAAAATAATCATAATAGCTAATTGTATCTTTGACATATTGAGCACAACACGGACCCTGACAGATAAGTGAGTTGTGATGTTGTGAATAGCTTTCAACCGACCGGAGGGAGCTCACGAACACTTTCAAAAAATAAATAATACTGTGAGTAAATTGTATCTTTGACATATTGAGCACAACAATACACAAGTAGAGTGTGATGATTTGTTTAAAAACGATATCTTGACGATATGGTTCCTGATTGATCATATCCGGACATCAATAAAGATATAATTATGAAAAGTATAAGAATAATATTACCGGCATTATTGATATTCATTGGAATAGCTTTGTTCAACCTGACAAATTTATCATGTATTCACAGGAAAGGGAATAATTTGGGGCAAAACACTTTAAAAACACCTGAACGTTTACGTGTAAGCCGTGTTAACCCACACCTGCTTGAAACTGTTAACGGGGCACCTGTATTTCTCAACAACTACACTGCCTGGCAATTAATCAAAAACGGTACACGTGAAGAAATAGCAGAATTGATAACCATATGTAAAAAGCAGAAGTTCAATATGATTTCATCTGTTCTTCTCAATAATAATAAAGGTGTTTCCTACTGCGGTGATACATCGGTATACGGTGACCTGCCTTTCGTATGCGATTCTCTTGGTAATCCGGACCTCCCGAGACCTGATACCACACCGGGTAATGATCCTATGGTTTCCGGGCAATATGATTACTGGGACCATGTGGATTATGTTATCGACCTTGCTGATGTGAACGGAATGTACATTAGCCTTCATCCAACATGGGGTAATGGGGTTTCAGGAAGTTATAATGGTCCGGCCACTAATGACAAGATCATTTTCAATAAAGCGAATGCCTATAAATACGGTGTTTGGCTGGGGCAACGCTATGGTGGAAAAGACAATCTTATTTGGATGTTAGGCGGCGACCGTTCTGCAATATATGATCTTGAAGATGGATTGCATGACTATCGTGAGGTGTGGCGTGCCATGGCCGAAGGGCTGGCTGACGGGGTAAATAGTGTGGACAACCAGGATGGGCAAGCCGATTACAGCAATGTATTAATTTCATTCCACCCACGTAAATGGGCACCTAATTCCTCCGAATGGTTTCATAACGACCCATGGCTTGCCTTTAATTCAATACAAGATACACCTTACGATCAGGTAGTATCGGTGCCACATGACTACAATCTGGTGCCGGCTAAACCAACCTGGTTGTTCGAGGGACGATATGAAGGAGCTACCAGTGCCTGGGCGGTTCGTTACCAGGCTTATCAGACAGTATTCGCCGGTGGGTTTGGGAATACATATGGTTCCGATATGTGGCAATTTCCTTCTAACTGGAGGGAACTGGCTATGTTGCCTGGTGCCGGGCAAATGGCTTACCTATATACTGTTGCCCGTGGGATATGGACAGATGCCCAATTCCTCGACCGGATACCTGACCAGGAATTGATCGTAGGTGATCAGGGCGATACAAAAGGTGATGGCATGACTGTTGGAGATGGCGATGGGGGGCCTACTTCCGGAAAGAAAGCTAATGCTACCTCTGATCGCGTTACCGCTATGCGCGGAAGTAATGGGGAATGGGCTATGGTATATAGTGCGAATGGCCGTGATATATCACTTGACCTGACCCGCCTTTATTCCGGTAATATGGATGCTTACTGGTTTAATCCCCGTAATGGCATGTGGAAGGCAAATGATAAAGAGTTTAATAAACCAACTCCATTTCTTACCGGACTTATAACAGGAAGTGGGAATCATATTTTTGAGGCTCCGGGTATTCCCGGGCCCGGTAATGACTGGGTGCTTATTTTGAAATAGTATTATAATGTGCTGCATTTTTATTTTGATGATACTGCCTGCCGGATACAATAACCATCTGGGGAATGTGATGTTTTTAACTGACCCCGATCCTTCTACTTACTACCAGGAGAATATCGAATTTCCTTTTTTTATGCATTATCTGAAGGATAAAAAAGATCCTCGTCTAGCTGAAGCCATCATGTACGACCCGGGACTTAACAAATGGGAGGAATTTGATCAGTGGCCCCCTGCCAACCTTAAGAAGACATGCTTGTACCTTCGGGGAGACGGAACCCTGGAGCATATCTCACAATCACAGGGTCAGGCCTACAGGGAGTTCATCAGCGACCCGAATAAGCCAGTACCCTTTATCGAAGATATTGTCCATGGCATGGCCCGTTGTGAATAGCTTTCAACCGACCGGAGGGAGCTCACGAACACTTTCAAAAAATAAATAATACTGTGAGTAAATTGTATCTTTGACATATTGAGCACAACTCAATCGCATCCTTTACCTCATC
>JAYEGO010000156.1:0-4291 GCA_034659155.1 Bacteroidota bacterium
TAATGAGGTAATGAGGTAATGAGGTAATGAGGTGATGAGGTGATGAGGTGATGAGGTGATGAGGTGATGAGGTGATGAGGTGATGAGGTGATGAGGTGATGAGGTAAGAGGTAGAGCCATCTCTTTCTTCCATCTTTACTTTTCCCTGTTCATCAGGGAGTCTGTTAATTCCCGTAAAATAGATTTTCTTTCGTTTGAAACCCTAACATTATTCAGATTCGTCCGGGCTTTATTAAAGTAAAATTGAACCAGTTTTTCTGCCAGTTCTTTAATCCCAAGCATGTTATATAGAGATAAGATCTCATCTACTTTCCCCTCGTCATCCCGGTTCGTGCCAGCCAGAAGCTTAACCAGTTTTTTCTTATCACCGGGTTTAGCCATCTCAAGGGTTTTGATAAGGAGCCAGGTTTTTTTATTCGACTTTATATCTCCGCCGATTTCTTTTCCAAAAAGTTCAGGATTACCAAAACTGTCCAGGATATCATCCTGTAATTGAAAAGCCATTCCAAGGTTTAGTCCAAAATCATATAATTGTTCTGCATCCGGTTTGGGAGCACCTCCAATCAATGCCCCGATTTGCAGGCAAGCTGCAAGTAATACGGATGTTTTCTTTTCAATCATTTTTAGATAATCCTCTGTTGAAACATCAATTTGCTTTTCAAAATTCATGTCATATTGCTGTCCTTCACAAACACTCCGGGCTGTAATATTAAATATTCTGATTACTTCAGGAAGTATATCTACGGGACAATTGGTAATATATTCATAAGCCATAATTGCCATTACATCTCCTGATAAAATGGCAATATTCTGATCCCATTTTTCATGAACGGTAGCCTGGTTTCTGCGCAAAATTGCTCCATCCATAATATCATCATGAAGCAGTGTAAAATTGTGAAAAACTTCAAGGCCAAGGGCAGGCATGACAGCCTGATCAACCTGATCATTAAACAAATTACAGGCCATGAGGGAAAGAACAGGTCTTAACCTTTTGCCCCCTGTTTGAAAAACATATTGAATTGGTTGGTATAGTTCTTTAGGTTCTCTTGAAACTTCAAGATCTTTAGCAGCTTGATGAATAAAGTGTCTTAACTCTTCCAGTGAATACATCTTAAAGAAATATTATCGGGTTAGGAAATGTTTTATTAAAACACGATTTATTTCAGGGCTTCTGCTCCTCCAACTATATCCAAAATTTCTTTGGTAATAGCAGCTTGCCTTGCTTTGTTATAATGTAATGTTAGCTCCTGGATTAAATCATTGGCATTATCAGTGGCCTGATGCATTGCAGTCATTCTTGCGCCATGTTCAGAGGCAATAGAATCAAGAATACTTTTAAATACTTTTATTTTCAAAGACTTAGGAACAAGGTTTATAATTAAAGAGCTGGGATTTGGTTCATAGATATAATCAACAAACTTTTTCTTAACAGAATCATCATTTTCAAGTTTCAGGGGAAGAAAATTTTCGCTTATAAGCTTTTGCACCACAGCATTTTTAAATTGATTGTATACAAATTCAATTCTGTCAAATTTTTCTTCCACAAAATAATTCATCAATTCGCTTGCAAACTCTGATATTTCTTCAAACCCTTTGCCCTCTAGAAGTTCGTGATTTTCTCTCTCGATTTTGTATCCCCTGACACTTAATTGTTCGGCTCCTTTTTTCCCAACAGAGAAAAAAGAAAGCTCTCCTTTATCCAATTGTTTTTGATATTTGGTATGTGCCAGGTTCAATGCCAGCTTAACGGCATTCGAATTAAATGCTCCGCACAAACCACGATTTGAGGTAAAAACCACAATCAAAACTTTATTTGGTTCCCTATCTTGAGTAAGAGGGTGTTCAATTTCTCCTTCAAGGCTTTGCTGAAGACTTAAAATTATATCGTCAAGTTTGTTTGCATATGGCCGCATACGGACAATTTTATCCTGCGATTTCCTCAACTTTGCAGCAGCAACCATTTTCATTGCTGATGTAATTTTACGTGTTGATTTTACCGAAGCAATCCTTATTCGTATTTCTTTTAAGTTTGCCATTTACGCCTAATCCTCTTTAAATTTGGATGCAATTTCAAGAGCAGTTTCCTTTAATATTTTTTCTGATTTCTCTGTTAGTTTTCCTTCTTTTAAGCTACTTAAAACATCTTTGTGTTTGACTTCCAGAAATTCAAGATATTCAGATTCAAAATCTTGTACCTTGTCAACCGGTACATCCTTTAGCAGTCCTCTGGTACCTGCAAAAATAATTGCAACTTGTTTTTCCACCGGCACAGGTTTGTATTGTCCCTGTTTCAGCATTTCAACATTTTTTGATCCTTTATTAAGAATTGCCATAGTGGTAGCATCCAGGTCTGAACCAAACTTGGTAAAGGCTTCAAGTTCACGATATTGTGCCTGATCAAGCTTTAAGGTCCCGGCAACTTTTTTCATTGATTTTATCTGGGCATTCCCACCCACCCTGGACACTGATATACCTACGTTAACAGCAGGTTTGATTCCTGCATTAAACAAATCTGTTTCAAGAAAAATCTGACCATCAGTAATGGAAATAACATTGGTTGGAATATAAGCTGAAACATCGGCTGCCTGGGTTTCAATAATAGGAAGAGCTGTTAACGAACCTCCGCCTTTTACCATTTTCTTTATAGAGGGGGGAATATCATTCATTTTACGGGCAACCTCATCAGATTCAATAATTTTTGCAGCTCTTTCCAACAGGCGTGAATGCAGGTAAAACACATCTCCCGGATATGCTTCCCGTCCCGGAGGGCGTCTCAACAACAAAGACACCTCACGATAAGAAACTGCCTGCTTGGAAAGATCATCGTAAATTATCAAAGCATGTCTACCGGTATCTCTGAAAAACTCTCCAATTGCACACCCGCTGAAGGGAGCATAATATTGCAAAGCTGCCGGATCAGAAGCTGTTGCATTAACAATAACTGTATAGGAAAGTGCTCCGTGGTCTTCCAGGGTTTTGGTAATATTTGCTATGGTAGATCCTTTCTGACCTATTGCAACATAGATACAATATACAGGATTGCCATCTTTATAATTTTCTCTCTGGTTAATAATAGTATCAATGGCAATAGCTGTTTTTCCTGTTTGCCTGTCACCAATTATCAGTTCCCGTTGTCCCCTGCCAATTGGGATCATGGCATCAATGGCTTTTATCCCGGTCTGAACAGGTTCGTTCACCGGTTGTCTGAAAATAACTCCAGGGGCTTTTCTTTCAAAAGGCATTTCGTATTTCTCCCCGGTAATTTCTCCTTTTCCATCTATTGGGTTGCCTAAAGGATCTATCACTCTGCCCAAGTATCCTTCTCCAACAAAAATTGAAGATATTCTTTTTGTGCGTTTTACGGTATCTCCTTCCTTAATCCCTTCCGAAGAACCTAACAAAACTACCCCTACATTATCTTCTTCCAGATTTTGAACAAGGCCTTCAACGCCATTTGAAAATTCAACCAATTCATTGGCCTGCACATTGTTCAATCCATATACTCTTGCAATACCATCCCCTACCGTTAATACGGTACCAACTTCCTCCATTTCTATATCGATGGTAAGCCCGTCTAATTGTTTCCTGAGTATTTCTGAAACTTCTGATGGTTTAATGTTCCCCATGTCTTTAATCTATTTTTTAAATTCTTATTCTTTAACTTGCAGTAACAACTTTGCGAGTCAATTCTTTTTTAATTTTATTCAATTGCGTTCTTACACTGGCATCTATTTGCTTATCATCTACCTGCAAAATGAACCCGCCTATAATTTCATCATCTCTTTTTCCCTCAAAAAGAACCTCATTTTTTGTGTCTATTAATACTAGCTGTTTGATTCTGTCTTTTGTAGACTCGCCTATTTCTGTAGCAGTAGTAAGAATAGCGCTGGTGATACCATTAAATTCCCTGTATTGATCACCAAACTGGCGAGAAATTCCACTAATAAAAGACAAACGATTGTTTTTTAGAATAAGATTCAGAAAATCAATTGTTAATTTTGACACATTGCCCTCAAACATATTATGCAAAAGCTTTTTCTTTGCAGAAGGTATCATAACAGGATTTTCAAGAAAACTACGAAAGGCAGGTACTTCTTCAGAAGCATGACCCAACATTTCCATGTCTGCATGTACCTGGTCAAGCAAATTCTGATCCCTGGCAACAGCAAACAGGGCCCTGGCATATCTTACTGATATTTTACTTAAGTTCATTCTTAGAGATCATTCAATTTATGGACACCTTATCAAGATATTTATCAATGATTTGCTTTTGCTCCTTTGATTCTTCCAG
>JAYEGO010000157.1:0-4285 GCA_034659155.1 Bacteroidota bacterium
TCTCCTTTGGCTTCCATATCAATGCTTTGTGAAAATGTATATGCCAATCTCTCGCCGGGAAGAAGCTGTGTGAATACAGTATCCTTTATATGATTATTGTTATATAAAAAGTGAAGTGGAATTTCACTACAAATACTGGTTCCATAATTTACTATTGCAAGGGATATATCCTCCGAAGAGGAATATTGGGTGTTTTCTACAGGTTCGGTCACCTGCATAATCCCTATGTCTGTATACAGATGATGATAACTAGCTTTGATAGTATCATTTCGACGGTTAGAATCATAGTCCATTCCCGAAAAGAAAGTAATATCATACAGTCGGGGCTGGGACAGGTCTAAACTTTTCCCAAATGTGTGTACATAGCTTGAATCTGGTAAGAGATCATAATAAATAGTATCCAGTACAATTGAATCCTGGTCAAAAAGGTAACCAGCTGCAAAGTTAGAAATGGTATCGTTTCCGAAATTTCGAATTTTTATTTTTGCTATTTCCGATCCGGAGTAAGTATTTTTTGAAACAGGATTAAGGATTTCCTGAAGACCGATATTTTTAGTTTCAAACAAATTTGCAGGAAATTTCACAAAATCTATCCAGGCCTTATCTTTGTAAGAAGAAGTGTTGCTGTCTTTTGAGTAGGTCCATTTTAATATATGGGGCCCAGCCTCGACAGGATAGGATGCAAATTGCCAGGCCTGGTTTCCCGACCACCTGGCAGTTAAAGTGTCAATATAAAAATTCAGGAAATCATAATTTGCTTCAGAAGAAACCTTATAATAGAAAGATATGGTATCCTGCTCATGGAAGTTAATTTCATAGCTCAATGAGGAATATTGGCTATGTGTAATGAGGCCTGAACAGGCACTGAAGCTCCCCTGATAACTTTCATCTTCTGTAACCTCCCATGGATGATTAGCATCCATTATCCAGTTAAAGGACTCCAGGCTACCCGATTCAAAATCATCATAAACCTGTCCGTTGAAACCTATTGTCTTGTAAAAATTCAGTTGTCTGGAATAGGGTTCTGAAATTACTATTAGTTTAAAATGATTTGCCGAATCAGGAGGAGCAAGTGAATCTACCTGAACATCAAAATGAATGATTTGTGTACCAAAAGCTGAAAGAACAGGAATATAGACTGAGTCTGTGAGCACCTGCACTAGAGTGTCAGAACTTGTTAATATTACACTTATTCCTTTCGCATCACTGTTTCCATGATTGATTATTTCTATCCATAGTTTTGCTACTTCTCCAGGATCAAGCCTGGAATTTCCATTTCCGGTTTCCCCATCACCAATCCATGATTTTCCAAACTCCAGATCAGGGGCAGCAACTTTCAATTGAAAATATTCTTTTCTTATCAATTTTGAATTTTCAATGATTCCAATGGTAAATACCAGGTTCTCCTGATCTGTTATGCTGTCAGGAAGAAGTACTTCAAATACATTTGAAATTGAAGTGTCACCCGAAGCATCCATATTTCCCCAGAATTCAATAGAATCAATGACCTGCACTCCGGGTTTAGAACATGTAAGAACAGTGAAAATGCTTTTTCCGGGATTAAGTCCCAGGTTTTCCAGTTTCAGGTCAAAGTTGATAATCTCACCAAAATCTGCCAGATTATTCCGGTTTCCCCTGGAGTCATTAAGTACTATAGTGTCAACAGTAATAAATGGTTCCATAGAGGGAGTGATGTTTATATGGGCAATAGTTGGCTGCAGGTTCTGGCCAGTCAGTACAAGAGTGATCTCTGAAGGTGAAGTTATTACATCTAAATTCAAATCAATTAAACCAAAGCTATTTGAGAAACCGGCAGCCAGAAGCTGGTTGTTTTGGCTTAGCCCGGCATATATTCCGGGTTCTGTGATAATCTGCAATTTACTGGTTCCAAGGGGAAGTTCAGAGGGAAACTCTGCTCTGATTGTATCAGGAACGGAAAAGTAAACCATAAGTGAGGGATCACCCAAAAGATGATAAATCTCCCAGTAATATTTTGCTTTATTCAGATTACCTTCAGTGACGGCCATATTACCCGCAAAAATATATTGTGACTGGGTTTGAGCCCAGCTATCTTTCAATTCTCCATTATCATGAAAGCTGAGATCGTACATTCCGGGACCTGTTTCTTCATAACTTGGATTGCTATTGATAGGTCCGGCACCTACAGCCCACCAGTAATCTTCATCCCAATAGGATTCATCACTACATCCGATATAGCCCAAAGCTCCTTTGTCTTTTGCTCGCAACAGGGCTTCACCAAAGCATTCATCAATATTAAAAACAGTGGTCACACATCCGTTGCCAATCATCAGTGGGTATTTGTGCTTGTTTTCAAGTTCTGGAATATGACTGATATGGAAAGTGGGATCCAGCCAGCGATACCATTCTCCATGACCCGTGTAATTAACAAAACCTACACCATTACTAATATTTGCCCGGATGATGGAATCACTACTACCTGAGGCAGGGTATAAATAGGTATGAGAATGTATGCCGTAATTCTGGTTGAAGTAATATTGGGTACCATAATTGATCTGTCCATTTCCCCAGACAGGTGCGTAATATCCATCCACCCCTGCAATCATTACAGCCTCGTTGAGAAAGGATGGGTCAGGGAATAAGTATTGTTCATATTCAAGGGTCTTTTCAATCTGGGGAATGAGTTGGGAAGTGTCCTGGGCTGAAAAACGGCCATAATACACATCCGGGATATAATCACCACCTCCATCGTACTCTGCATAAGGCAGGTCGGAGATATGGCCCCCGGTCCAAAAAGCAGGAATCTGTTCATTGTCACCTACAATCAATAAGTAGGTAAACGCAGGGTTTTCGGGGCTTGCTGAATGATAAAGGCCGCTTAAATACTCCTTCATTTCTGCAGCTGTTGTACCCACTCCGTTTTCTCCTTTGTAGAGTTCGATTACTTCAAACCCTTTCCTGGTTTTCCATTCAACAAAAGGCCTTAATGCTTCTCTGAAAACGGTGTCTGAGAGGATTAGGTATTTAATTGCAGGATCAGACCCGCTGATTGCTCCCTTTGTTTCATAGTTTAATATTTTGCTAAAACCAGCTTCAAAAGGAAGGGAATAATATTTTAAGGACTTTACAGCTGGGGAAGAAATATCGGAACCTTTAAAAACTATCTCTACTTCCATTTCAGAGTAAACAATGAGTTCATTCTTCAGGGGATTGTATTGTATTGGCGACACAGTGATCAATGCAAGATTTCTACCCCTCATTATCCCTGTCTTCTGAACCTGAATGAGTTCCTCCCTAAACAGGCTGTCTTTTGCATAAAGTTCTTTCTTAAATGAAAATTTTTGTTTCTCAGCCTGAGTGTTTTTTTGTCTTGAAGCTTGTTTTGGATAGATTTTACTGCTGATTCCCTGATCACTTAAAGATATTTTCGTACCGGATTTAGAAACAATGCGAATTTCCGGAATAGCATTGTCTGGGATTTCTATTAATTTACTAAGGGAAGGCAACTCGGGATATCCGGTTGCTGATTGAGAAGAAAAACCCTTTATAGAAAGCCTGGTAAATTCTCCTTCCGGTGTATTGATTCCTGATACTTGAATTCCATCCAATGCAAATTTAACTTTTATCTTGTTAGAAACTGCCGGCATCATTGACATCCCTGTTTTTGTGGGAATAAGGTCCAGCTTTCTTTTGGCATATTGCCCCTGGAGCAGGGTGGGAGGCAGAAACACCAGGAAAACAATGAGTAATATGTATGGGTAATTTATTTTCATTGATGCCAATATAGTATTCCAATAGCTAATAATTGAAAGGATCTTTTGAGTAAATCATTCAAAGCTATCTATAATTAAACGAAATTGATTGCAAAAAGGTTCCTGAACTACATTATTTATAACTAATTTAGAAGACTATAAGTCATTTAAACTGTCTGTTATTTTCTATTTTCATTCCTGAAGAAAATAAATTTTTGGGAATTATATGAATTATTGATAATTTGGTTTTGAATTTCACATTGTAATAAATAGTACTTTAGAGCATATTCTGACATGAAAAGAATACAAATATTTCTACTGCTATTCCTTTTAAGTTTCAATTTTACATTTGGTCAGATTAACAGGAATGGACTTCCTTTCATTAAAAATTTTGAACCTGGTGAAATAGGATCGGACCAGAACTGGGCGGTGGTTCAGGATCAGAGAGGTGTCATTTATGATGGAATTAATGGTGGAGTACTTGTGTATGACGGGGTAGAGTGGAATAAAATTCCTATTCCCAATCAATCGGATGTTCGTTCATTAATGGTTGA
>JAYEGO010000158.1:0-4278 GCA_034659155.1 Bacteroidota bacterium
GAGGACAGTCCAGAGCAAGCTGACTCAATCGCATAATTGCTTCGGCAATGCTATCGATATCCAGAACCTTTCTGCCTCGGGCTCCCATAAGCATTTTTGATGATTGAATCTCTTTGATCATATCGACGGCTGTTTTTTTATCAATCGGGGCCACCCTGAAACTTACATCTCTGAATATTTCTACAAATATTCCTCCCAGTCCGAACATAACAACTGAGCCAAAAGAGTTATCACGCTTAACTCCCAGTATAACCTCTGTTCCATTTTCAATCTGTTTAGCAATGTAGATACCATCAATTTTTGCTTCTGGCATTCGTTTGCTCACATTCGAAACTATTTGAGTATAAGTCTTTTCAGCTTCCTCCATGGAGTTCACATTAAGGACTACCCCTTTGACATCAAACTTATGAACAATTTCGTCTGACATGACCTTCATAACAACCGGGTATCCAAGGCTGTCAGCTACTTTACCGGCTTCCTTTTCTGAGGTAGCCAATTTGTTCGGTAAAACAGGCAATTTATAGGCCTGGACAACTTTTACGGCTTTATACTCCGGTAAATATGTCTTATGAGCTTTCAGGTTTTCTTCAATAATCGACTGTGCTTTTTCTTTGTCAACATCAGTAAAAACAATAGGTTTATCGACCTTTTGCTTAATCAATTGATTAAAAAATAAGGTAGAAGCAAAAGGCTTACACATCGCTTCAGGAAGTGTATAATGAGGGATGTGATGCTTTTGAAGGATTTTAATTCCAGCCGAAACATCAGCCTCTCCCATAAATGAGGTATAGATAGGTTTTTTACTTCTGAATGCAATTTTTGATATTTCTTCAGCAATTTTCTCAATATCAGTCATTGATTGAGGAGTAAGAATTACAAACAGCCCATCAACATCTTCATCCAGAATAGCCCCTGACATGGCTGCATGATACCTGTCTGCCCTGGCATCACCAATTACGTCAACAGGGTTTTTTATATTGGCTGTTGATGGTAAGCTTCTTTTGAACTTACCAGTTGTTTCCTCACTGAATTTAGCCAATGTAAGACCTTCCTTAATTGCTTTGTCGGTAGTTAATACTCCGGGACCTCCTGCATTTGTAATAATTGCAATTTTCTCAGATTTTGGAAGTGGTTGATAGATAAACGCAATCGCAATATTGAACATGTCTTCCACATTATCGCAACGAATGATTCCTGCCTGGCGAAAGGCGGCATCACAAATTTCATCACTACCGGCCAAAGAACCGGTATGTGAGGCTGCAGCAGAAGCACCTGCTGAAGTTCTTCCTGATTTCATTATGAGAACAGGTTTGTGACTTTTTTTAATTACATCCTGTGCTGCTTTCATCAGGCCCGGTCCGTCAGTAATTTCTTCCAGGTAAAGTAAGATCACCTTTGTTTTCTCATCATCCATGAGGTAATACAAAAGATCTATTTCAGAAACATCCGCCTTATTGCCAAAACTCACAAATTTTGAAAACCCTATATTACGTGCCTGTGCATAATCCAGCACCGCTGTACATAAGGCCCCACTTTGTGACAAAAATGCAATATTTCCTTCAGCTGGAAATTTCCTGGCAAATGAAGCATTTAACCTTGATACAGGATCTGTATTTATTACTCCCAGACAATTTGGTCCGATGAACGACATATCCCATTTTTCGGCAATTGCCTTAATCTGCTCTTCCCTTTCAAGGCCTTTTTCTCCAACCTCTTTGAAGCCGGCAGAAATGATAATTACCGCTTTTATTCCCTTCTCCCCACATTGCTCCAGGGCCCTGTCGCAAACAGAGCTTGGAAATACTATTACTGCTAAATCAACAGGATCAGGGATATCAATAACATATTTATAAGCTTTTATACTTCCAATATTGACTTCTCTCGGATTTACCGGGTAGATAATTCCGTTTAGTTCTGCTTGCAAAATACTTGTAAAAATATCTCCGGGAACAGTTCCTTTTACTTTGTTTGTTCCAACAATAGCAACAGATTTCGGATAAAACAAAGTCTGAAGGTTCTTTTTATGAAGCTCAGCTCTTTTGCTCATAATTCATTTATATTGTTAATGATTAATAAATGTTACAATCAGAGGTAGCTTGCAATGAATTCAACTGCTCCACTAATTGTTTGAACCTCCTGTGCTTTTTCGACGTCCATTTCTATGTTAAATTCTTCTTCAAAGGCTGCAATTAGCAGCATGCTTTGCATGGAGTCTGCTCCAAGGTCAAAAATAAAATTTGCATCATCTGAGATTTCTGATTCTTCAATTTTTAAAACATTCGCAACAGCATTTTTAACTTTTTGCTTCACTTCAGATATTTCCATAGTTCAAGTATTTAGATAAGTATTATTTTTTGTCAGCTTTACAATTACATTAGTTTTCTCATCGATTCTTCCGACTACAGTATATTGCCATTTTTAAGAGATTAACTCCATTCGATATTTGCTTCACAGGCCGGGTGCTTGTCGTCAGCCAATTCCCGAATCCAGTCCATATAAAAATAAGAGATACTTTCGTTAAATCAAAATTGTTTTCACAGGTCTTCAAACCAAACAGCAAAGCTGAGTAGTTTGATAATAACAGTGGAATTTGCACTATCTTCGCAAACTTTTTGATATTAAAATAAGCATTAATAAAAAAATTCAGATGATTACTGTTGCAGGATTAAGAATTCAATTTGGGAAAAGAGTGTTATTCCAGAATGTAAACATGAAATTTACAGCAGGAAACTGTTACGGAGTGATTGGAGCAAACGGGGCAGGAAAATCAACTCTTTTAAAAGCAATATCGGAAGATATTGAGACAATCTCCGGGCACATTTCCCTGGGACCCGGAGAAAGACTATCTGTTTTAAGTCAGGACCACTTTGCCTTTGACCAGGATATAGTTCTTAACGCTGTTTTGAAAGGACACTCTCAACTGTGGGATATAATGCAGGAGAAAGATGCGATATATGCCAAACCCGATTTTTCTGAAGAAGATGGAATAAAAGCAGCTGCACTTGAAGAAAAATTTGCAGATATGGATGGATGGAGTGCCGAAAGTGATGCTGCAACACTTCTGAGTGACCTGGGGATAAAAGAGGAATTTCATAATACTCTTATGAAAGACCTGAGCGGGAAGCAGAAAGTGAGAGTTTTACTGGCCCAGGCTCTTTTTGGCAAACCCGATAACCTGCTACTTGATGAGCCTACAAACGATCTCGACCTTGATACTGTAATGTGGCTGGAAAATTACCTTTCCAACTATGAAAATACTGTTCTTGTTGTTTCACACGACAGGCATTTCCTGGATGCAATAAGTACACATACCGTTGACATTGATTTTGGAGAGATAAATTTGTTTGCCGGAAATTATAGTTACTGGTATGAAAGCAGCCAGCTGGCACTCAGGCAGAAGCAAATGCATAACAAGAAAGCCGAAGAAAAGAAGAAGGAATTACAGGAATTTATCAGGCGCTTCAGTGCAAATGTTGCAAAATCGAAACAGACTACAAGTCGCAAAAAAATGATTGAAAAGCTTAATATTGAAGATATTAAACCTTCAACAAGAAAATACCCTGGCATTATTTTTAAACCTGAACGAAAGGTCGGCAATAAAATTCTGGATGTGACCGGCTTAAGTGCAAGTATTGATGGCAAGGTTTTATTTAAAGATGTTGAATTCTCTGCCAGTAAAAACGACAAAATTGTGTTTTTATCGAAAGACACCAGGGCAATGACTGCGTTTTTTGAGATAATTAATGATCACCAGGCTCCTGATTCCGGCACATTCCAGTGGGGTCAAACCATTACATCTGCATATCTGCCATTTGACAATTCAGAATTTTTCAAAGGCAAAATGAATCTGTACGACTGGCTCTGCCAGTTTGCCAGCGATACTACAGAATTATATATCCGTGGCTATTTAGGGAAAATGCTGTTTACCGGTGATGAAGTCTATAAGCGCACAGATGTTCTGTCGGGGGGAGAAAAAATGCGTTGCATGATATCAAAAATGATGCTCACAGACAGCAATGTACTGGTATTGGATACACCTACAAATCATCTTGACCTGGAGACTATACAGGCATTCAACAGTACACTGGAAAAGTATCCCGGAAATATTTTTATGTCGTCTCACGACCATGAGTTTATTCAGACTGTTTGTAACAGGGTTATTGAGCTCACCCCAAATGGTATTATTGATAAGCTTATGGAATATGATGATTATATTGCCGATGAAAAGATTAAGGTCTTAAGGGAAAAAATGTACAAATAGAATCGCCAGAAAAGTCA
>JAYEGO010000159.1:0-3411 GCA_034659155.1 Bacteroidota bacterium
CTATTTCTCACTAATAACTTATATTATACATGTACTTGTACTGGTATTGTTTCTTATCCTTGCCTGGCCGGTATTGTATGGCCATGAAAAACTGGAAGCCAATACCAGACGCTTGTTTAAGCTTGCTTCCATATGGATCACTGAATCTTCAGGTGGATTTACAGATCGTCCATACTCGGCCGGTAAACTGAATGCCACGAACCAGGAAATTGTGGGATTGATACGCTTTCTCTCTGGAAAAAGTATTGGAAAAGCATACCAGCAGGAAGAGAGTATTTTTCTTGCTTTTTCTCTTGGAAAGAGTCCCTTGAAAGTAAATGATCCCCGTGAAATTAGTTATGTGATGTTTGATAAACAGGGGAGGATGTCTGTTCATATTTCTGAATTCGATTACAGGCAATATAAGCAAAGATTAACATTCGACCAGCTTTGTAATTCACTTGGTGAGGTCTTTACACGATTTATAGAGAATTATAAGGCAGGAAATGATGCAAGAATCATCTCAGAATTGAAATCTGTTTAAATATATTTTCAATCACCCAAAATAATGAAAAACTTTAAACTTGCAGCTTCGGTCATCATTTCCCTGCTACTCTTATTCATTTGCAGTGGAATATGCCAGTCTCAACAGACCGAAAAACCAATAGAATATCTTACAGAGCCGGAAGTTCTCTATTACAGTGCCGAAATGAACGGGATAGTTCATGGATATGGTGAGACAAAAATTTCAGAAGTTCTTGTCAACAATAATAAGATGATTTTATTAGAGGAGTATATTTTGATTAAAATGACGGTACTGGGGGGAAATGTGGATACCGAGATCAGGCAGGAAACTTACCTCGACCCCAGGACTATGAATTGGACCTATTATAATAGTGACATTTCACAGGCTGATATTCAAATAGGTTCTTCTGTTACAATAGATAACAATATTGCTTATTATACATCTAAAGTAGATAATAGTACAAAGGAGATAGAACTGGATGAGGAAGTAGTTTTGGAAAATAGTCATTTTCTACCTCATATTGTGAAGGATTTTGTTGATGAAGAAAAGACCAGGGAAAGCTATAAAGTGCTGGATGTTTTGAAAGGGGAGATACAGGAGAAAAGTTACACCATTAAAGGAAAAGAGAAGCTTGTATTAAACAGAGAGGAATTCTCAACAATTGTCCTTGAAGAGTTAAATCTTAGCACAGGTGTTGCCAGGAAAATTTGGCTGGATACAAATAAATTATTTGTGGTGAAAATGGTAATATCTGACCGTGTAACGATAAGCCTGTCAGATGAAACTGTAATTAAGGGGATTTCTACGGCCAATCTTGATGAAGTATTGTTTGGAAAAGTAGAGACCTTAATCAGGGACATACATTCTATTACCTACATGGAGGTCAAAGCCACAATTCGTTCAGCTGGGGAGTGGCTGACAGCAGAATCTCTTTCTGTTCCAGGCCAGACTTTCTCAGGAACTGTAGAAGACAATATTATAGATGGTATTTTTAAAATTGAGCACCCAAGGTATGATGGCTCCGGGGCTCCAGGATTCCCTTTTGATTACAAATTAGATAAAGATTTGAAAAAATATCTTGAACCCGGGGATTATATTGAATCAGGTGATACTGTCCTTATCAGGAAAGCTAAAGAAATTACCGAAGGGTCTAAGGATTCATGGGAGGCAAGCATCCGTTTGAGTAAATGGGTTTCAGAGAATATAAAGGGAGCCGTACCTGGAGGTATAACTGCGAGAAAAACATATGATACCAGGAGTGGAGAGTGCAGCAGCCATTCCAGGTTGCTTAGCGCTTTTTGCCGCGGAGTTGGCATTCCTTCCAGGATTGTTGCCGGATGCATGTATTCTACTTATTACGGTGGTAGTTTTGGACAGCATGTATGGAATGAAGTATATATGGGGGATGCCGGGTGGATACCAATTGATGCTACTATTTTTGAGATTGACTTTGTTGATTGTGGGCATATTCGACTTGGAGAAGCTACCTCATTTAATCCGATTAAAATGGAGATTCTTAATTACAAGCTTAAAGGTGGGCCTGAGACAGGGGAAGAAGCAATTCCACCGGAAATCTTAAATAAATATAAAAAATACCTCGGAAGCTACAATATGGATAATACAAATAAGGTTTTTAAGGTTTCTGTGGCCGGGGAAAACCTGGCTGTTGATATTCCTGATCAAATGGTACTTGTATTGAAAAAACCAGATGAAAACGGGTACTGGTTTGCCAGGCTTTCACCCATGGTTTATTTTACGTTTACTGAAAATCAAGAAGAGAAAATTATTGGCATGCAACTGCACCAGATTGTTCCAATGATCAAGAATTCAGAACCCGATACTATACCTGAGAATGTTCCGGATGAATTTATTCCTTACCTGGGTAAATACTATCTTATGCAGGCCCAGGCAATTTTTGAAGTTAGCTATAAAGAGGGAGCCCTGGCGGTTTTTGATCCTTTCGAGAAGCGTTATATTGCCCTTAACCCTCCAGATGAAAAAGGAAGGTGGATGGATGAGTTCCATAAAAATGCATTTGATTTTGAAAAGGATGCAACAGGTAAAGTTACCTCATTAAGAATATTGCAGGAGTATTTTTTGACAAAAGGAGAAATTGCTACTCCTATAATAAAGGAAGCAATTTTGACTCATGGAGCAGGGGCAGGAAAGGTCCAGTACCAGGAAATATTAGATGCCCCAAAAGGGGAATTTATTTTGAAAGAGCAGGACATGAATGATCTGGGTTATGAACTCATGGGAGAGGATCACCTGGAGGAAGCGATTGAAGTATTTAGTTGGAACATGGAGGCCTATCCTGAATCGTGGAATGTTTATGATAGTCTGGGTGAAGCATATATGAAAATTGGAAATAAAAAATTAGCTATTTATAATTATACAAAATCACTTGAGCTCAATCCTGAAAATGAGAATGCTAAGAAGATGTTACTGGAAATGAAGAAGTAGGCAGTAGGCAGTAGGCAGTAAGCAATAGGCAGTAGGTAGAAGGCAGAATAGATAAATTAAAGAGTTGAATGCTTGACCAGTTGAAATGAAAGAAGAGAAAAGAAATAAGTACTCTCAATTAGGAAATGTATTTGTGAGCTTCCTTGAACTGTATAAAAGGGGTGAAGGAAGTAGAATCATTGAGAAGTTAAACTCTTTAAACCTAAATCCAATAATTAAATAGTAGAATATATGGATCTTAAAAAGGCGGCCATATTTGGAACTTATATAGGCAAAGATTATGCAGAGAAGATCTTTGGTTTGCTGGTGGCATATACTGACATTTCTGCATCTGAGGCAGCCTCAAGATTGAATTTACATATCAGAACAGTTCAGGATTTTCTGGAGGCCATGACTGAATCTGGTGTTTTGGATAAAGAGGAAGTATATGAAAAAAAACGCCC
>JAYEGO010000159.1:3421-4273 GCA_034659155.1 Bacteroidota bacterium
ACAACAGGTACCGTTTAAATGAAATGCACATAAAGCTGGATATAGATCTGTCTTACCTTAACCAGTCTAAAAAACCAGGCACCAAACTGGATATGAAAATAAAGGAGAGGAAAAATGCGGGGGCCCGGTTTACAACAGCACGATACGATCAATGGTTGAGTTCAGTGGTTATATGGATAGGTGAAGGAAGGGAGAGAACTGAAAGGAAAATTAACCTTACCGTACCCCAGGGAAAATTTCTTTTTAACCTGCCTTTTCCCTCGGCCGATTTCCTTTCTGTCAGGAAGATCATGGAGAAAGCAGGAGTGGAGGCTTCCAACTCCTCTGAGATAATTGATATTGTTGAACTTTTGATAGAGTATAAAGTTATTGAATCAGAAAAATAATAATTTATGCAGGAGGTTCCCTGCTTAAAATTTAATATTATGGACACAATTTTTATTTTACTTGCCCTGGTTTTTGTGTGTATTTTCGTTACTAGTTCAATACTTATTTTTAATTATTTGAAGAAAAGGGGTGAGAAGATACATTTCATCTGGCTGAGGTTTCAAATGATTCCCAATGCCAGTAAGTATGCTTCATATTCAAAAGCTGAAACTGGGAGAACCGGTCCTCTATTATACTGGTGGGTAATATCTATTAACCTGGCTTTATTGATGGTGGTATTACTTTTTCTAAATATATCAGGCATTATTTGAGTATGTCGTTTAGTCGCAACCCCACTTTGAGTGTGGTTACGACTATTTTTAGCTGGCAACCAGACTTTGAGTCGGGTTGACAGTTCTCACGGTTTATTAAGAAACAGCTTAATTAGTAAAGTCGTATGTTTCCGTAAAATATGGCAATCCTTTG
>JAYEGO010000160.1:0-4258 GCA_034659155.1 Bacteroidota bacterium
ACCCCATGACAATAATATTATCCAAGAAGTGAAAAAAATATCTTCTATTGATGAAGTGAAATATAATGGTCCGGATAAAAACATTACTTTAATTGGCAATGAAATTGATGATATTTATTTAAGTAAGATCTATGAATTATCCCTTTCTCCTGAAGCTATCAGGGAAAATTCAGGAATGAAAATGGTGTATACCCCTATACATGGAACCGGGGTCGAACTGGTACCGAAAGTTCTAAAGAAATTTGGATTCACCGATGTTATCAATGTTCCGGAACAAGATGTGGTAGATGGGAATTTTCCAACTGTTATCTCTCCCAACCCGGAAGAGTCTGCGGCCCTAAAAATGGCACTGGAAAAAGCCAATCAAACAGGTGCTGAATTGGTAATGGCCACAGATCCCGATGCTGACCGCGTGGGTATTGCAGTGAGAGATCTTTCGAATGAATTTATTATCCTTAATGGCAACCAAACAGGATCTTTGCTTGTTTATTACCTTCTTACCAGGTGGGCAGAACTGGGCTTGTTGAAAGGAAAGGAATATGTGTGCAAGACTATTGTCACAAGTGAATTGATTGCAGATATTTCAAATAAGTTTGGGGTGGAATATTTTGATGTACTCACTGGTTTTAAATTCATTGCAGACATCATTAAAAGAAATGAAGGGAATAAGAAATTTATTGGAGGGGGGGAAGAAAGCTATGGATACCTTGCCGGGGAATTTGTCAGAGATAAAGATGCAGTTATGTCCTGTGCCCTTATTGCGGAAACAGCTGCCTGGGCAAGATCTAAAGGAAAGAGTCTCTATGAATTATTGATAGATATCTACGTGGAATTTGATTACTATAAAGAAGCCCTGGAGAATGTAGTCAGAAAAGGAAAATCGGGAGCCGAAGAAATTCAGGAAATGATGAACGGCTTCAGGAATAATCCTCCAAAAAGCCTGGGAAATTCAAAAATAACAAGGATTCATGATTATCTTAGTCAAGAAAGCTTTGATCCACAAACCGGAAAAAAGACCTACCTTACACTGCCCAGATCAAATGTTCTTCAATTTTTCTTAAAAGACGGATCAAAAATATCTGTTCGTCCTTCAGGTACTGAACCTAAAATTAAATTCTATATGAGTGTAAAAGAACCACTGCTTAATAAAGAAGATTTCTCAAAAGTGGGAAAAGAATTAGATGGCAAAATACTTGCAATTAAAAAAGACCTTGGTATCCGGTAATGCCCGGTGAATTTTGGAATTTTCCTGTTGTTAAAGCTTATTTTTGTATCATTTGAAAAAGATGTATGGCAGAAAAATAGCTTACCCCATTACTTTTTGAAATAATTTATTTTTTGGCTCTGTATTGCCCGTAAATGAGGGTGTATTGTTTTTGATCTGGATGACCCAATTGGCGAAAACAGGAGGAAAGACAAAAATCCCGCCTTTTGAGACAAGCCTTTAATTTATAACAAGACAATTTTGGTGAGACATTAAATAATTAGTATTTTTAGTTTGCTAAACACAATAAGGCAGGATTCTAATCAGTTTTTAAATTATGAAACGAAAGTTCTCCCATAAAAAGCTCATTTCTATATCTTATTTATTGCTTGGCAGTTTTTTAATTCTCCTTGGCACTAGCTGCACTAAAGATTTCCGGGATAATGATTACTACAAAAATGAAATCTTTGATAAAGAATATATGGGAATATATGGAGAATGGCGGTTAATTGAATCAGGTGGAGGTAAGAATGGTGACTTCCAGGCAGATTTTGATAAACTGCTTATTTATAAGATTGGTAATTTTAAAAAAATGAGGAATGATACCCTGCTTATTAAAGGAATAATCGAGATCAGGGAACAAACTCAATATCAACTTAATATTGATTTCGTGCCCTTGTATGCAATTCCTACCAGTTCGAAATGGGTAAGATTCATTGGTACCGACACATTAAAGCTGGATGATACTTGCATTGATTGTAACTATCGCATATTTGTAAGAGAATGAATAGATGAAGAAGGCTGAGGCTGAGGCTGAGGCTGAGGTTAAGGCTAAGGAAGCCAAAATGAACTAATGCATTACTTGCAAATTCGCCTCTAAATTCGCACTTCAACTATTCAACTGTTCAACTATTCAACTATTCAACTATTCAACTATTCAACATTTATTACTATAATCTTCCAAATACATGAAATCATATAAAAAGGAATTATGGTTTGAAACGCGCAGCCGGCGTGAGCTAATCAATATCACACCGGATGTAAATACCTGCTTGCATGAAAGTGGCATAAGTGAAGGTTTAATTCTCGTTAACGCAATGCATATAACTGCAAGCGTTTTTATTAATGACGATGAATCAGGCCTTCACCATGATTATGAAGTTTGGCTTGAAAAACTGGCCCCTGAAAAACCTCATTCCCAATATCGGCATAACGGATTTGAGGATAATGCCGATGCTCACATGAAAAGACAAATAATGGGGAGAGAAGTGGTAGTTGCTATTACTGAAGGGAAACTGGACTTTGGCCCCTGGGAACAGATCTTTTATGGGGAATTTGATGGGAACCGGCGTAAGAGAGTTCTTGTGAAAATTATTGGAGAATGAGTGTGAAATAATTCACAACTACTATGGGTCATCATAATCATAGCAAAGACTTAAACGAGAAAAATCTGTTGATCAGTGTTCTGTTGAACCTGCTGATTACGGTAGTTGAGTTCTTTGGAAAGAAAAAAAGCCTCAACATTTGACATTATACATTTGACCTATTTTGTACTCTGTGCTCTATGCCCTCTGCCTTTTGACGTTTTTTCTACTCTATATCTTCTTCCCTGAAAAAAGCCTTATTGAAATTCACCAGGTATAACTTATCTATTGCTCTTGTAAAGGCGGTATACAACCATCTAAGGTATTCCCGGTTATACATATCATCTACAAAATAACCGTGATCAATAAACACATTTTTCCATTGACCTCCCTGTGCCTTATGGCATGTTATAGCATAGGCGAATTTTACCTGCAGGGCATTAAAAAATGAATCGTTTCTTACCTCCTCATACCGCTTTTTCTTTATTTTAATATCTGAATAATCTTCAGTAACAGAAAAAAACAATTCCTTATGAGATTCTGCTGGTAAGGAAGGTGACTCCAAATCCAGTGTATCCAGTAATAGTTTTACATCTAATTCCATCTCATGATAATCTATAAGCCGTATTTTGACATCGGCAAACCGAAATCCATACCTCTCCTCATATCCGTATATTTTCAAAATCTCGATAATATCCCCATTGGCAATAAAATCGAACTGTTCATTTTCATCTGAATAGAAATAATTATTCTTCACAACCATCAATAAATCCCCATTTGAGATCCTCTCCTCTTTCCATAATATCTGACTCCGGATACCTGCATTGTACATGTTTGCCTGTTTATTTGATCGTACAACTACCATAGTATCCTCAGTCCCGGACAAATCATAACAGTTACTTAGTTCATCCAGAAACATAGATCCGGGAATATATTGAATATCATCAAATCCCCTCATATTAAACACCAGTTTCCCGAATTGCTTTTCTTTCAGTTTTTCCCTTAGCAGGGTTGCGTTAAACAAAATTCCTGATTCAGAAGACTGCCTGACTACTTCATTAAAAAAAAACTCATGTGCAACAAATCCATGAGCTTTAATCTCCATTATATTCAGTGCCGGGCTCAGGTCTTTACCTACAGGTGGCAGTTGGGCTGTGTCTCCTACCAGAATAAGCTTGCAATTCTTTCCTGAATAAACATACTCCATGAGATCGTCTAAAAGCCTCCCTGAGCCAAAAATTGATACATTCTTCGCTTCATTAGAAATCATTGAAGCTTCATCTACTATAAAAAAGGTATTCTTGTAGAGGTTTCTATCAAGTACAAACACACCAAATCCATCTTTACTTGATTGTTGCCTGTATATTTTTTTATGAATAGTGTAGGCAGGACTTCCAGTAATTGCTGTCATAACTTTTGCTGCTCTTCCTGTGGGGGCCATCAATACAGACCTGATTTTAAGATCCTCCAGGGTTTTTACCATGGCTTTAATAGAGGTTGTCTTTCCTGTTCCTGCATAGCCTTTTAAAACCAATACTTCATCCTGATTCTCCTGAAGAAGAAAATCAGGTAATTTTGAATTGAACAAGATCTGTCCCGGGGTAGGATCATGGTCAAGAAACTCAATCAGTTTTGCCTGAATATGGTCTTTCAGCATGGTGAATAGTTTACACCTTAATAATAAAAATTA
>JAYEGO010000161.1:0-4254 GCA_034659155.1 Bacteroidota bacterium
ATCGGATAGCACATCGGTAATTATCCTATTGATTTCTTCTGGCATTTCACGATCAAAACTCCTTAATCCTGCTTCAATATGCCCAATAGCTACCCCTAATTTCGAGGCCACCAAGGCTGCAGCCAATGTAGAATTCACGTCCCCTGGCACCAAAATCAGATCAGGTTTTTCCTGGATCAAAACTTTTTCAAACTCAAGCATAATTTCTGCCACTTGAACTGAGTGAGTTCCACCATGAACTCCCAGATAAAAATCTGGCTCAGGCATTTCAAGTTCCTCAAAAAACACTTTCGACATATTTTTGTCAAAATGCTGCCCAGTATGACAGATTTTATGAGTAATTATATGGCCGTATTTTTGAAAAGCCCTATAAATAGGGGCTATTTTAATAAAATTCGGACGGGTACCAACAACTGAGATGATTTTCATTTTCTAAGATTACTAATTAATATATTTACTGGATAACCATTCAACAGTTAAGCTCCTTCCCATTAAAATAAATCCAAATGTAATACAATTATTTCTTGGTAAAACAGATAGAACTATTTTCATTTTAGTATAATTTTTATATTCTTATATTCTTCACCTGATTTAATTTTCATAAAATAAACTCCTGAGGGTATATCATTAATATTTAACGTTATGATGGTACCATTCCACTGTTTAGTAGAATAAATATAAACCAATTTTCCTGTTCTGTTATAAAGCCAGATAACAATATTATCTTGACCTCCTAACTCCTTAAGATTAATAAAGATAATCCCTTTTGTTGGATTTGGGTAAACGATTAATTCTTCTGAATTATTTTGAGTATATGTTTTCGCAATAATTGTCGTGGTAAAACTCCAGACCCCAGACCAGGCACTTTCTCCCTCACCATTGACCGATCTCACGCGCCAGTAAAAGCTCGTATTGTTTGTCAACTCATTACTAAAGGTAAAGCTAGTACCTGTTACTGTACTACTTATTACTGTAGTTGAAAAATCTGATTCACTCGAAACCTCCACTTTATAACTTGTTGCTCCTGTTACTGCTCCCCACATCAGACTTACATCCAGAGCCATTCCTGTGGCACTATTGGATGGAGAACTCTGTACGGGGACTCCAGGTACAGCCTCAATAACTGTAAAACTCCATACCCCTGACCAGGCACTTTCTCCCTCACCATTGACCGATCTCACGCGCCAGTAATAGCTCATATTGTTTGTCAACTCATTACTAAAGGTAAAGCTAGTACCTGTTACTGTACTACTTATTACTGTAGTTGAAAAATCTGATTCACTCGAAACCTCCACTTTATAACTTGTTGCTCCTGTTACTGCTCCCCACATCAGGCTTACATCCAGAGCCATTCCTGTGGCACTATTGGATGGAGAACTCTGTACGGGTGTCTGTAATATTCCGCTATATATACTTTCGTACCTGATTGATGCATCAAATATTTCCTCAACCAGCTGCGGTGCAACCAGCTCAGTAGCCACTGAATTTGGATGACTGTCTGTACTGTTCACAGCATATTCCAGTTTCATTCTGTGATCCAAACCAACCAACTTATGAAAATAATCAAATACATAAACATTGTCTGGAAAAGCACCATACTCCAAATCCAAGCCTTTGGTCAATGTGTCCTTTGCCCAAATACAAAACATATGGGAATAGTTAGCCTGAACATCCGTACAATTCACTAATGGTGCATTGGTCCAGATTACAAAAACATTCTCAGGATGGCTCTCCATCTCACTTATAATATTTCGCCAATGCCATTTATAATTAAAAATACTCTTTACATCAGGATTCAAGGTGTCAGTATGTAATCCCCATCTGCTTACCTGTGAAGAAGGAAAACAAGATTTGATAATAACAATTTTATTGCTTTGTAATATCTGATTGATATCTGCATTGGGTTCTTCATTATCAAAAATACGATGCCATGTGGACCATTCGTTATTCAATGAATTCCCAGGCCAATTACTTTCATTTAAGGAACAAATCTGATCTCCAGTGTAGCTATGTGAATTATTATATGCAAATATTTCATCTGGAACACTAGTCATACTCCCATTGGGACCCCATATATTATCCCCTGTTGAATGGTGCAAAAATATCCCTGATCGAAATTTGTCTTGAGAAAAAACTGAACTTGAAAAAATCATTACCAGTATAAGAATTATATACCTTTGCATAAGAAAATATAATTAATGTAGATAGGCATTCAAAAAGGCTTAAAATTACAATTAAAATTAGTAACTTTAGTTATATGAAAAATATAATATTAAATATCTTTCCAAGATAATACAAATCAACCTTTTTCATTAAATTTGTAACCTTTTAAGATATTATTCATATAAAGAACAATAATAGATCTCCGAATTCGGATTGAATTGTCAATTTTACTAATTGAAGTCAGTAGTGTCCGATTAAAATAATATAACGTTCTTTGAAATTCTTAGTATATCTGGCTTGTAGAGCTTTTTAGGTGCGTGTCGATTTGAATTGAATTTGGTGTTTTAGCTTTGTAAAAAGCTGAAACTCATGAATAAAGGCAAATATGTCTACTCACAACTTACAGATTTTCTACCCAAGCGTATTTTTGATGGTTTAGTGGCCAAATACAATGGAGATAAGCATGTTAGACACTTCTCTTGTTGGAATCAGTTACTCAGTATGGTCTTTGGTCAGTTAACTGGCAGAGACAGTCTGAGAGATCTGATGGTTAGCATTGAGCCTCACAAACCCAAGTATTATCATCTTGGATTTGGTAAGGGTACCTCAAGATCCAATTTTGCCAATGCCAATGAGAAACGTGATTGCAGAATCTTTGAAGAATATGCCTTCTATCTGATTGATCTGGCAAGAAAATCCTCCATTGTGGATCAGGATTTTCAGCTGAATATAGATGGAAACATTTATGCCTTCGATTCTACAACCATTGATCTGTGCTTAAGCGTATTCTGGTGGGCCACGTTCCGTAAAACAAAGGGTGGAATCAAATTGCATACACTGTATGATGTTAAAACCTCCATTCCTTGTTTTATCCATGTATCTCCCGCTTCAGTGAATGATATGAACGCACTGGATTTATTATATTATGAACCAGGCGGTTATTACATCCTTGATCGGGGATATATTGACTATAAACGGCTTTTTAGAATACATCAGAGTTCAGCCTACTTTGTGGTCAGAGCAAAAGACAATCTTCAGTTTCGAAGAATGTACTCCAATAAGGTAAATAAAGACAATGGAGTATTGCTCGATCAGATCGGAAAGTTAACTGGAAATATAGTCTCAAAAAGGTATCCTGAAAAACTTCGGCGTGTCAAATTCTACGATGAAGAAACGGATAATGATTTGATCTTTTTATCCAATAACTTTGACCTAACTGCAGAAGAAATTGCTCAGCTTTACAAATATCGCTGGACGGTCGAACTGTTTTTCAAGTGGATTAAACAGCACTTGAAGGTCAAATCATTTTGGGGAACGTCCCTGAATGCAGTAAAAATCCAGGTTTATTCAGCAATAATTGCATACTGTCTGGTTGCATTGGTTCGTAATAAATTAAAAGTTGACCGTTCAACCTACGAAATATTGCAAATTTTGAGCATATCGCTACTCGATAAAACGCCTCTAAATGAGCTACTTACAAATCAGAATTACAAAGATGTCAAAGAACTATATTGTAAACAACTGAAAATCAGTTGGTATTAATCGGACACTAGTGATAAGAAACAGCTAATACAATAAAATTATTCCTGTTCAGGCATCCAATCTCCATTATCCATATAATCAATTGAACCATCCTCGTTATACCATATACAAACTTGAGTAGAAATATTTGCACACAACCTTCCAGCATTAGATTGTGCCAAGGCTTCATTTATAAATGATTCTTTTTCAGGAGAAAAGTTCATATTCATCCCAAAACCTAGCATTACTATGAATAAAAAACTGGGGAAAATTAATCTGACAATATTCTTTTTCATAATTTTATTTATTAAAAATTAATAATTTGTTTTAATTACAATTTTGATATTAATTTTGCTCCTGAAAGGGGAGCTACCAGAACTGGAGCCTAAACGAGTACGGTAACAGCTTATGGTGTGTTTTCCCTTTCATTTTTTTGTTTGAAATGTTTCTGTTGTTTGAAGGTTTGAGATGTTTCTGTTATATATTTTTTGTTTCTACAAAACGAACCACAGCAACCATAGAAACAACATAAACTTTGTTTTATTCATTCCATACATTATTCCTATGGTT
>JAYEGO010000162.1:0-4234 GCA_034659155.1 Bacteroidota bacterium
TAATAAATTAAGGCCGAGATTCAAGGCAGCTATAAAAAAAATCGTTGTCCCTATTATCCGGGAGCATAAAATCAATACAGTGATTACAACCAGGCCCCCTCACTCCACCCAGTTAATAGGACTCAAATTAAAGAAAAAAAACCGGCATAAACTGGATTGCCGACCTTCGTGATCCCTGGACCGATATTTACTATTATAAGCAAATGTATCATAGCATCTGGGCAAGAAAGCTGGATGAAAAATACGAAAGGAAAGTGATTGAAACTGCTGACTTTACTATTGTGGTTAGCAAAAGTATTAAGAAGTTGTTTGAACACAAGTTTCCCGGGATTAATAAAAACAGGGTTCATGTTATTCCCAATGGATATGATGAAACAGACTTTAATCTTCTTCTTCAAAACCCTTTATCTTAAAATTCCGGATATTTTTAGGCCATTGAGTCGGATTATGCCATTTCTTCCAGACACCTTTTATTCTCAAAATCTCTATGGGATCGTAAAACCCAAACATATACAGTAGAAACGGGAATAATAAGATCAAAGCAGATTTAAGAATAGTGCGAACAACCGGTGTATATGGGTTAAAAATCAAGCTTAAGAAATACATAGTAATCGAAAGGCCTAAAATTATCAATACCTTAGGGATTTCATAAGAAATGTGATAATATTTCTGTGATTGTTGATAGCTAAGTATGGTCATTAGCAAACTAGTTCCAATAGCAGAAATTACAGCTCCATATAATCCTATTCTTGGTATTAAAAGTACATTTAGCACTATATTGAAACTCGCAGCAACCAGGGTAATCACTGCAATTACTTTAGTTCTTTTTGCATAGTGCATTCCTATCACATAAAAATTTTGGAGACCATAAAAGCAAATGGCAAGGGTTATCCAGGGTACAAACAAATAGGCTTCATAATAATCTCTACTGGAAGCAAAGATAATAATGAACTCCCTGGCAAAAACAGACACGGCCAATCCAAACCAAAAAATAGCGAATGCATAATAGGTGAAGATCTTGGAAAAAAAACGTTTTGCATTTGGTTTATCATAAATATTGAAAGCAATTGGTAAAAATCCCAACTGGAAGGCCTGGACCAAAACCAATTTGACTACATTACTTATTTTATAACTCAATGAATATATGCCTACTTCATGGTAACCCAGAAATAGTTTAACTAAATAACGATCGCCTAAGGAAAAAACAAATACAGATATTCCAGAGAATACTAGTGGGAATCCATACCGGAACAATTTACTAAAAAGGCCAAAATCTATAGCCAATATCATTTCTCGTAACAAGAATGGTGTTGTAATCAAAATTAAAAGAGCACTTCCAATTAACTGCCCAAGAATAATGCCTCCAATTCCCATATTGAGGACAACAATAAAAAAGATATTCAATAATAATATAACTGTGAACTTGGTTACGGTGACAGTTATATACAAACCAGGCCTCTCTTTGATCCTGATCAAGTCAAGCACTAAACGGTTTAAAATCTCAAATGATGACCAGAGTATCAGAAATGTAAAGTATTGCTCAAATTCATTTGTGTTAAAAAAAAGTACTGAAAAAGACCCAACAAAAGGATGTGTAAGTAAATTAAATATTAAAATACTAAGCAGGGAAGCCCCAAATGCTGTAAAAATGATCTTCTTCTTTCTATCGGTTTCTTTTTCTGAAGAGTAAAAACGGATCATAGAAGTAGATAGCCTGAGTCCAATCGTAGTTGCTAGTATCTGAGCGGTAACTTCCAGGATAGCCCACATACCATATTGTTCGGTTGTCAGATAATCGGTATAAATAGGCAGGAGGATTAAACCAATAAGTTTAATAGAGATACCTCCAAGAGAGTAAATAATAGTTGACTTTATAGTATATTTTAATCGCTCTAACACAATTTATACAATTTTCTTTAATGCATAGAAGTACAAAGAATATATTTTATTTAGTGTTACAATTTCAAAGTTATTCTCCTCAAATAATTCTTCAATTCTAGATTTTGAAAAAGACTTGTAATCAATCTCCCAATAGTGATGCTTACTTATTAATTTTCTTCTCCTGGTTGCAATTTTAAAATTGGAAATTTTAGATCCTGGAAGTTCCATGGAAATCCGTAGCCAGACCTTTTCATTACGAGGAAGACTAATAAGAAGCCCCTTTTGGCAAACTTTGCTCATGTTGGAAAGCACTTTCTCAAAATCCTCAAATGGAATGTGCTCAAACACCTCGAAAGCCAATACATAATCAAATGGTTCGGGATAATCATATTCAACAAGATTAGCAATAATATCCGGATCCTTTGCTGGATCAATATCTAATGTTTTAACCTGATAACTTTTAGATCTCAAATAATTTGAAGTAAACCCTGATCCCATTCCAATTTCTAAGATCTTATCTCCCCGGGAAATATGTGATTGTATTAAACTGATCTGATGCCAGTAAAAAAGCCAATGACGTCTGTTTTCAAATCGATGAATCCATTCAGATGAATAGGTATACATATTTAATAGCTCTTTAGACAAATAATAATATATACTTTAATTTATGTGCCAGATATGGTAAAGATTTCTTTAATACTCAATAATAATTTTAGTTTTTTAGTCGTCACTTTAGAAATGTGATAGTAAGGAATAAGTTCAAAATTAAAGCTTGCCTTATAGTTTGCAATTGTGAGTGTATTTGCACCAACAAAATCAAAAAGTGTAATACCCTCTTTTGACAATGCATTAATAACCAGCCAAAGTAATAATTGGTTTAAGCCTGTATTAAAATAGTTTTGATCGCTTCCGGCCAGCCAGTAATAAGCTGTAAAACCGTCAACGATTATTACCAATGCAGCAACAGGTTTATTATCTAGCCAGATTGAATATGCTCGTACATTTGCAGTTAAATCAGGATTTCTCAGGAGATTAGTAAATTGCTTTTTATTGAACTGAAGTTTATGTTTTTGTTTATGGTAAGACTTCTCCAATAATGAAAATATAGATCCTAGATGCTTATCATCCAGTGTCTCCTTCAATTCATAATTATATTTCTTACCCTTGTTAATTTGCCTGCGCACATCAGACTGAAAATTATCTATAATCTTTTCCGGGTTACTAATATTTCCCTGATATGTATATAAAATGCGAGTTGTATATTTTCTCCAATTAAAAATCCGGATATCTTTAAATTCAGGAGGTAATGCAGCTGAAATAAGCTGAAACTCTTTCTCAACAAAATCAAGCAATTCATTCAATATCGTATATCTGTAACGTTCTGATTTTAAAATATAGCTACTATCACGTTCTTTTATTATTATTCCGTAAAAACATGAAGCATAAGGGGGTACTACAATGCGTATGCTTTGGAATTTTTTCTTCCACCCAAAAATGGCTCCAGCAACGAGTATATCTTGTTTATAACATCCAATTACTGATAACTTGATAGCTGGGTCAAGCATAAATAACGCCTTATTCCAGAAAGTCTTATGAAAAATAGTACCATATTCAGATTCATCAACAAAGCAGTTCCAATCATCCAACTCATTCTTCTGTAAATGCCTAATAACCAAATCGTTCATAGCTGTTTCCCTTTAACTATTCTGTAAATATTTTATCTAATTCACGTTTAAGCCTAAAAAATATATCATCATCAACTTTCTGCGTATTCCCTGAAATAAAACTTGCCTGATCAAGGGAGAAAGTCTTTCTTTTTTCAGTTCCAATAAACGATTTAAATTGCTTCTCTATGCTATTTAATTCCAATTCTTCATATTTAATCTCCATAATATTTTCTTTGAAGATTTCACTCAACTCATTTTGAATAAGATTTTCCAATTGATATACCTGCTGAGCAATTTGTTCCTCAATTGGGAGTGTCAGCAAAGACTCATACCCGGGGAAATTCAGTGACCACCATTCAGATTGGGGGTTTTTTGAATTTTTAGTCCTTGCCAAATATATTGATTGTGCCACATATAAACGATCCCGTTTTAAGTAAATAAATTTTGCGTTTGGGAATAACTCTTTGATCAGTCTAATCCTCAAAACAAAATAAAGATTCTTGATAACTAAAGGCTTGCTATAACGATTAATTATACTATTAATATTTTTAATAATCGCTTTTTTATCATCAATGCTTATACTATTCTCATCGATAATTATCTGGTCTTTTGGAATCCATCTATACCAGAAGTTTCCAATTTCAGAAGGAGCAGATAACCCACTGTCTTTTGTATTACCATAGTTT
>JAYEGO010000163.1:0-4209 GCA_034659155.1 Bacteroidota bacterium
CGTGTGGGTGACTTTCAATAATTCCTGCCTGAGTTATTTTGTGAAAACGTGCTTCTTTTAGCTTGTTAATATCCATTGCACCACAGTAGCCCATTCCTGCCCTTAGTCCTCCTATCAATTGATAAATTACTTCAGCAAGAGTTCCTTTATATGGTACTCTTGCAGCTATACCTTCGGGCACCAATTTATTTAAGTCGTCTTCAACATCCTGGAAGTACCTGTCTTTCGATCCTTTTTGCATAGCCTCAATTGATCCCATTCCTCTGTAGGATTTAAATTTCCGTCCGTTATAGATAATGGTTTCACCAGGGGATTCTTCCACTCCGGCAAACAGGGAGCCTGCCATTATTGAATCAGCACCTGCTGCAAAAGCCTTTACAATATCTCCTGAATACCTGATTCCGCCATCTGCAATAATTGGCACACCAGAACCTTGAATTGCTTTTGCTACTTCAAAAATTGCAGTGAGTTGGGGAACCCCAACTCCGGCTATTATCCTTGTAGTACAAATAGATCCCGGTCCAATTCCCACCTTTACCGCATCTGCCCCTGCGTCTACCAGAGCCCTGGCAGCTTCTCCTGTTCCAATATTACCTACAACCAGGTCAATGTCAGGGAATTTATTCTTTATTTTCCTGACCATATCCAAAACACCTTTTGTATGCCCATGAGCTGTGTCAATTACTAATGCGTCTACATCTACGTTGACAAGAGCACTTGCACGCTTAACTGTATCTCTTGCAATTCCTATTCCTGCAGCAACCCTGAGTCGTCCCTTTTTGTCTTTGCAGGAATTTGGCCTGTCTTTTGCTTTAGTAATATCTTTATAAGTAATTAACCCTGTTAAACACCCCTTTTCATCAATAATGGGAAGTTTTTCAATTTTATGCTTTTTAAGGATTTCTGAAGCCATTGCCAGATCGGTTTCTTCATTTGTAGTTACAAGACCTTTATGCGTCATAATCTGCTTTATGGGTTGGTCTTCATTCAAATCAAACCTAAGATCACGGTTGGTAACAATCCCTATTAACACATGATTATCATCTATTACCGGTATCCCGCCAATCTTATTATCATCCATTAGTTTTAATGCATCTTTCACTGTCGCATCTTCCTTAATGGTTATTGGATCAAAAATCATGATGTTCTCTGCCCTTTTTACTATTCTTACCTGCCTGGCCTGTTTTTCCACAGACATATTCTTGTGAATGACTCCAATTCCTCCTTCTCTCGCAATAGCAATGGCCATATTTGCTTCAGTTACAGTATCCATGGCAGCTGAGACAATTGGTGAATGAATAGTGATATTCCTGCTGAATTGAGTGTGAATATTTACATCGCGTGGCATTACTTCAGAATAGGCAGGGACTAAAAGAACATCATCAAAGGTAATTCCCTCGGAAAGTATTTTTTCAGACTGGAATGACATTGTGGTAAAATTTAGTTAAATTTAAGTGGCGCAAAATTACAAAAAAAATGGCGTATGGTACATGGCTTTTAGAGAATTTTTGGGAGTCTTGCAATGGAATGGTTTTTTGCGACTGAATGATTTCGTATATTGAAAGTTTCCTCTTATTTGAGTGAAAAGAACCCAGTTTTATTACAATAATTTGGACTACCATCAGCAAATACTGACCCGCTACTGGGGATATTCGAATTTCCGACCCTTACAGGAGGAGATTATAAATGCTGTTATGGCTGGAAAGGATACTCTTGGCTTGATGCCAACCGGTGGAGGAAAATCTATAACATTTCAGGTACCGGCTCTCGAAAAAGATGGAATCTGCCTGGTTGTTACTCCTCTGATATCATTGATGAAAGATCAGGTTGGAAGGCTTAAGAAGAAGGGGATTAAGGCATCTGCTTTGTATTCAGGAATGTCCAGGTCAGAAATTATGATTACCCTTGATAATTGCCTTTATGGTGATTATAAGTTTTTGTATGTTTCCCCTGAAAGAACAAAAACTGAATTATTTCGTGCAAAATTTGAGAAAATGAAAGTGAGCCTTCTTGCAGTGGATGAGGCCCATTGCATTTCTCAATGGGGCTATGATTTTCGTCCTTCCTATCTCAGTATTTCAGATCTGCGCGAGATACATCCTGAGGTTCCTGTCATTGCACTTACTGCCACAGCAACCCTTGATATTTTAGATGATATCCAGGAAAAACTAAAATTCCGGGAGAAAAATGTTCTGCGAACAAGCTTTGAGAGAAAAAACCTGGTTTATCAGGCAATTAATAGTGACGATAAGCTTCATAAACTAATCAGGATTGTTCAGGATATTCATGGCTCGGGGATAATTTATGTTAGAAGTCGAAAAAACGCAAGGGAAATATCTGAAGAACTTAATAGAAATAGAATATCAGCCACATACTACCATGCAGGTCTGGATTACACGCAGAGAGATAAACGACAGGATGATTGGACAAAGGGGTCGGTGCGGATCATTGTTGCCACAAATGCATTTGGAATGGGGATAGACAAAGCAGAAGTGAGATTTGTTTTACATTATGATATACCAGACTCTATAGAGTCTTATTTCCAGGAATCTGGCAGGGCAGGCAGGGACAATAAAGCTGCCATGACCATTCTTCTATATAATAAGAATGATAAGTCCAGGATGGAAAAACGAGTACGCTCGAATTTTCCTGAGATAAAAGAAATAAAAAAAATCTATGAGGCTCTTGGGAATTTTTTTCAGATTCCAGTGGGAGGTGGAAGAAATCTTGTCCTGGATTTTAATATTGGTGAATTCGCAAGCCGGTTTAAACTAAATATGGTAGTTGTATACAACAGCCTTAAAATTCTAGAAAGAGAAGGTTATCTTGAGCTGACAGAAGAGGTGCGAAATCCTTCAAGGGTTCATTTTCTGGCAGGAAGAGATGATCTCTATCGCTTTCAGGTTGAAAATAGATCTTTTGATGGTTTTATAAAATTGATTCTCAGATCCTATACCGGATTATTTACTGAGTTTGTTCCCATAGTTGAATCTTTTCTTGCCAGGAAGGGCAATATCTCTCCCTCATTGGTGGAAGAGTATCTGAAGCGTTTAAGTTCGATGAAAATTATTTCTTATATTCCGGGTAAACGAACCCCTTTTGTTATCTATAGTGAACAACGACTGGATAAGAAAAATCTCTCTATTTCACATGATAAATTTATCAAAAGAAAAGAAGGGTTTATCTTGAGACAGAAGAAAATGTGGGATTATGTTGGGTCAAAGGCAAAGTGCAGAAGCCAGTTTTTGCTGGATTATTTTGGAGAGAAAGATGCACTTAGATGCGGGAAATGTGATATATGTACCAGGAGAAATGATCTGGGCTTGAGTGTATATGAATTTGATTTGATACTTGAGGAGATAAAAGATCTGCTTCAAATTCAAAATTATAAACTGGAGGCACTTGTGACCAAATTAAATATGGAGGAAGAGAAAGTTGTTAAGGTGATTCGTTTTCTTCTGGATAATGGCAAAATAAAATATAATGAGGAAGAGTGTTTGTGCTGGTCAAGACCCTTGTAGCTTGAAGAAATTCTGATAATATTGTATCAAATAGTAATGTTTGCTTATGGAAAATGAAGAAGGTTTTAGTGTTTTTTCCACCGAAGTAATAGACTTTGTTAAGTCTGCAAATGCCTTTTGTGAATTGGTATATAGTTTCGGAGATTTAAAGAGAAGTAAGGTGCTGCTTGAACTTCAGGAAGTATTACCCCATCTGTATCTTTATGCTCTTGCCCTCCCGAAGATGGAGCCCTTTTATGAGGATGGGAATGAGAAATTTGTAACAGAGGAAGAATATGATAATCTAAAAGCATTGCTGGCTGATAAATTCGCATACCTGAATGATTATCCTGAAATTTCCGGCACAGAATCACCTGATTCCGGTGCACCCATTGTGTCCTGTCTGTCAGAGGATATATGTGATATTTACCAGGACCTGAAGGATTTTATTTCCCTTTATAGAATGGGCAGCAATGAAATAATGAATGATGCCATATGGGAAATCAAACTGAATTTTGAGAGATATTGGGGACAAACCCTGGTAAATGCACTCAGATATATACACCAGGTTCTTTATTCTGAGGAAACTATTGATGACAATGAAAACCAATCCAATGCAGGATCTTCACAATCCAATATCGATACAAGTTCCTGGTTTATTACAAAAAGGCAGGAGGAATATAGAGGAAATGGAAAAAAGGGGAATGAT
>JAYEGO010000164.1:0-4190 GCA_034659155.1 Bacteroidota bacterium
ATATTCCAAAATCCCGCACTACGCATAGCCAAAACGTTGGCGTGCATTGAAAGAAAACACTACATATAAATAAGTTTAATTAAAAAAAGGAAATCAAATGAAGAAACAAAAATTGAAACTAAAGACACTGGTTAAATCATTAGCAATTGGATTACTGGCTATCGGAATAGCAAGTTGCAATCAAAGTAGCACGAAAAAAGAAAAGACTGAAGGTTCAACCTCAAAGTTCAAAGGAAAAATAGCCCTTGATGTTCGTGATTCAGAATCGGACTGGTCGGCTTATACACCAAAAACAGCTCCAAAAGACGCACCAAACATTCTATTCATTCTTTACGATGATACTGGATTAGGTGCTTGGTCTCCTTACGGTGGTGGAATTAATATGCCTACTATGGACAAACTTGCTGATAATGGATTAACCTATTCGCAATGGCATACTACTGCTTTATGTTCTCCTACCCGTTCAACAATTCAAACAGGAAGAAATCACCACCTTAATGGTATGGCTGCTATTACTGAAACAGCCGATGGATTCCCTGGTGCTAACGGGAGAATTGGTGCGGAGGTAACACCGCTTTCAAAAATATTACAAGACAACGGATACAGTACTTTTTGGATTGGAAAAAATCACAATGTGCCTGAGCAAGATGTAGCCTCTGGAAGCAGTAAGAAACAATGGCCGTTACAAATGGGATGGGACAGGTTTTACGGTTTTATTGGAGGAGAAACAAATCAATGGTATCCAGATTTAATTGAAGACAATCATTTTGTGGAAAAAGAATTTGAAGAAGGATACCATCTTTCAAAAGACCTCGCTGACCACGCTTTAGGAATGCTTCGTGACCAACAAGCAACCAATCCTTCAAAACCCTGGTATATGTGGTACAACCCCGGAGCAAACCACGCACCTCACCACGCACCCAAAGAATACATTGAAAAATATAAAGGAAAATTTGATGCGGGTTATGATGCGTATAGAGAATGGGTTACAAACCGTATGACGGAAAAAGGGATTTTACCAGAAGGAACAGTAAATACACCTATGAACCCTATGCGTGAAGACATGGCAGAAGCCATTGATATGGTGCGACCTTGGAACACTCTAAATGATGATGAAAAGAAATTGTTTGCAAAAATGGCAGAAGTTTATGCAGGTTTTTCTGAATATACGGATGCCCAAGTGGGTAGAGTAATTGATTATTTAGAAGAAAGCGGACAGCTGGAAAACACCATTGTTCTTTATGCGGCTGATAATGGAGCATCAGGAGAAGGTAGTCCAAACGGTTCTGTTAATGAAAATAAATTTTTTAATGGCTATCCTGATGAATTGTCAGAGAATATGAAATATTTAGATGTATTAGGTGGACCAGAAACCTACGAACATTACCCAACAGGTTGGGCTTCTGCTTTCTCGGCTCCTTTTAAAATGTTTAAGCGTTATTCTCAATATGCAGGTGGTACAAATGACCCATTGGTTATTTCCTGGCCAAAAGGAATAAAAGCCAGAGGTGAAATTAGACATCAATACCATCATTCAGTAGATATTGTACCTACCTTACTTGAAATAATTGGACTTGAAATGCCAGAAGTTTATAATGGAGTAAAACAAGTACCCATTTCTGGAGTTTCAATGGCTTATACTTTTGATGCTAAACCAAATGACCCAACAAAAAAAGATGTCCAATATTTTGCGATGTTAGGTTCACGAGGTATATGGAAAGACGGCTGGAAAGCAGCAGCAATTCACGCTCCTCTTTCAGGTAGGGGAAATTTTGATAAAGATGATTGGGAACTGTACCATGTTGCTGTGGATAGGTCAGAATCTAAAGATTTAGCCAAAGAAAACCCTGAGAAATTACAAGAATTGATTGACGCTTGGTTTGTAGAAGCAGAAAAGAATAATGTATTACCTCTTGACGATAGAAGTGCGGCTGAAATCATAGGTATAGAAAGGCCATCGCAAGAACCCCCGAGAGATAGATATATTTATTATCCTTTTGCTGCACCAGTACCAGAAGGTAATGCTGTAAATGTAAGAGGTCGCTCGTATAAAATACTAACCAATGTAGAAGTAACTAAAAATACATCTGGCGTTTTATTTGCACACGGTTCACGATTTGGAGGACATTCTTTATTTATTAAAAACAATAAACTCTATTATGTATATAATTTCTTAGGAATTAAACCAGAACAAGTTTTTGAATCATCAATTACACTTACTCCCGGTAAACATACTTTAGGAATGGAATTCACGAGAGAAAAAACAGGAGAGAAAGGCGAATCTGTTGGTACGACAAAACTCTACATTGATGAACAATTAGTTGCTGAAGGCCCAATGAGGACACAACCAGCAAAGTTCACTTTATCTGGGGACGGATTGTGTGTAGGATATGACAGCGGAGATGCTGTGAGTGGATTGTATCCATCGCCAAGTAAATTTAGTGGAGGAATACTTGACTTTGTTGGAGTAACTGTTGAAGGAACACCTTACATTGATTTAGAAGCAGAAGCCAAACGTGTTATGATGAGTCAATAAAAAAACAAAAGTTGGTTGAACAATAACAACGACACGCCAACAATGTATAAAAATAATAGCCGATTTTGTGGTAACTTAAGGGCTTATTGCTCGCTTCAACTTCATCGTAAATTGAAAATGAGTGCTTCGAAGTCGGCTACTATTCTTATACTGACCGTTACCAAACATTTAGGAAAGCATAATGAAATTACGACAGATTATAATTTTATCTCTATTATTTTCAAGCAGTGTAACTTTTTCACAGACTAAGTCTCTTGCTGATTTTAAAATTTCAGAAATTTATTCTAAAGAAGAAGCTAAAGAAAACGTTTTTGAGAATTTAGATATAAACATTAAAACTGTGTCACTAAATGATATAGATTCCGAATCTACAGATTTTAATGACTTCGAGTGGCTAAAGTCTATATCCAAAAAAAACAAAGTTGTTCTTTTAGGAGAAACTCATTATTCAAAAAATATCGCAAACCTGAAAAATAGAATTATCCTTGCACTAAATGAATTTGATTACTTTCCTTTAGTAATTATAGAACAACCATATTCGTTAACTCCTTTCTTAAATCATTACCTACAATTAAGGCCTGAAAAAGAGGCAAATACCTTTTTTAGAGATGAATTAAACAAAATGATTTCAACAAAAGAAGATTCCATTTTTATTGAACACATTAAGCATTGGAATGTCCAAAATCCTAAAAAAAGAATACAAGTAGGGTGTATCGATTTGGAATGGTCTTGGGTCGGAATGTGTGAAAAAATATTGAAACCCTATTTCTATAAACTCAAGAATGCAGACAAATCAGAAATTGACAAATTAATTGAATTAGGGAAAAAACAGTCTAACAAGTTTTTTAACGAAATTCAACCTTTTTTAATAGAGGCAAAGAAACAAAACTTAAAAGGAACATATTCATTTATTGATTACCGATACATTCGAAATGTGATTGATAATTTTTCAGCAACCAATAATGCTTTAAGATATAGTTTCGATTATTACCGACAAAGGGCTCTTATTAATAAAATTGAAAATGATAATTACTTTGGTGATTATTTTAAAAATCAAAAGGTTATAATGTATGGCGGAGGCGATCACATGAAATCAAGGTTTTATTATCCAAATGGAGGCAATTTCTTATCAGAAGGCAGTTATCTGAACTTTGACTATAATTTTACCAAAAATAAAGTCTATTCTATTATGCTTAGTGGATTATCGTTTTCATTAGGAGAAATGAAAGAAGTTAACATTAAGGATTGTATAAGTCCGGGAATGCAGTATAAATCAATACTTAAAAGAATGCAAAATGCATATAAAGCTAAAGTTTTACAATCGGACAAAAACTATTTTTTATTTGGATCTAGAACTGATTTTGAAAAGTTCATTATTTCTAAATCTTATGAATACCAAACGAGGGGAATTATAATTCTCGAAAAAGAATGGAGTAAAATAACAGATTATTCAAAAGAATTAAATGATGAAAAAAGAGAAACTATTGAAAGTAAAAATGAAGAAAGAATTGCTTTTGATATGTATATTTATATTCCTTATTCACCAATATCGATAGCAAGAAAAACGTTTGGTAATAAATAGTACTATGAGCGGTCTGCAAGACCCAGCGATGAGTAGATGTTGAACTACATTCCGGCCACCGGCCCTGCTCTA
>JAYEGO010000165.1:0-4188 GCA_034659155.1 Bacteroidota bacterium
AATCGAGTAGCCCGCCCCATCAGTAATCACTGACAGGGAGAGGCTCTCACACCACTGTACGTACGGTTCTCGTATACAGCGGTTCACCAAGTATCAGCATTCCGCTCTTTTCACCGAAATACCTTCTGTCTTTGTTTAAGATAAGGCTAGACTGGGACAAGCCCAAGAGCTTCCTAATCGAATTACAGACAAACCTGACGTTCAGCCCTTCCCTAACTTGTGAGACCTCTGCATTTATTACAGCTCGTTACCGTTAGGTACTATGGCTTCTGCTGACTTCTCTGCTATAGCTACCCGAGCTTACAGAGACCTCCCTTGGTAAGGTAAATGTCCTTCCATCTAATCCTGCAGAATCTACATGCTTATCCTTTTGGTGTTCGTTGGGCTTTACAATGATGTGCTTGCTTACCCGGATAAACATGCCTCATATTCTGTTCCTGTTCGTCAGTTCAGACTTTTGTAGTCTCGCTTACTTCAGTGCATCCCTCACGAGAAACCACCTTGCGACTTACTAATGCTTCCAGGCGTTACCCCGGTGCATAAGGGACTTGCACCCTCTGGACTTTCTTTATTCAAAGAACTTTTACTAAATTTACCATTCAAGGCACACACAAAGGCTCATACGTAATGCGGGGTTTATCGTAAATTGAAAGATTATGCAAGTAATAAAATTTAGTAGTGAAATGAAAGTGAAGTGCTTCGGAAACCCGCACTACGCATAGCCCAAACGTTGGCATGCATTAAGTTTAATCATTTAATTAAAGGAAATAATATGATTACTAAAAAAACAATTTTGTCGAGTGTAATATTGATTCTTTCAATAATATTTATCACTTCATGTGGTAACGACAATAAAAAGGAAGTAAATAGTATAACCGATAATGAAATTATTGATTCATACGTATATCTGCTAGGTCGGGCATTGGCTGTACGGCAGGAACAGATGGATTTTAATGATTCTGCACTTGAATACAATACCATAAAATACAATGAGACCGGCAAAGCTGATTTTGTAAACCCAAATCTTGATGTTGCCTATATGGAAGCATGGATTGCCATTGACGAGAACAGTGCTGTAATTCTAGAAATTCCTGAAATAAAAAGCAAATACTATACTGCTCAACTTATGGATGGTTGGGGAGAAGTAATTACTAATATCCATCAACGTAATTACCCAGAACATGCTTTTGGTAAATTTGCTATTTGCCTAAAAAATACCACTGCAAATATTCCAGAGGATGCCTTTAGAATTGAAGTAAAAAATAAGAAGATTAAAATGCTTGCCCGCGTAGAACTTCAAGACAATATTGAGGAAGCAATTGAACTACAAAATAAATTCAAGATATCGACTATTGGCACACCTAAAATAGACCCTATTGTTGATTTCCCGATGTTTACAAACAAAGAGCTACCTTTATCAAAGCTCTATACATATACTGAGCAATTTCTTGAAACCCCTGATACAAAAATGAATGAAGCTGACTCATTAAGACAACTTGCTGATAAAGTAAGCGCATATATAGCTGCTTCTGAAACTAATGCACTTATAGTTGATAGCATTATTAAAAACAAAGCAATTCCTGAATTTATTAACTATGCTGTAACCAAAGCTGGAGTATTTAAAAATGGTTGGTTAGCTCCTTTAGAAGCTGGTAACTATAATGGTAATTACTGGACAAGGACTTCTGCAAATTTTGTGGGAATTTGGGCAAATACAGCAGAAGAAGTAATCTATTATATGGTAGGTCAAGATTCTGATAAAGAGCCTCTGGAAGGAGGTGAATCATATATGCTGAAGTTTGACAAACAAAATCTTCCAAATGAAAATGTTAACGAATTTTGGTCAGTAATTCTTGTTGATTTCCCTACTTATAGAGTGGTTGACAATGAATTGAATCGTTATAATTTCAACAATTATTCAGACTTAATGTATGAAGAAGATGGTTCTCTAATTTTATATGTAGCTCCTAAGTATAATGAAAAATGGCCAAAATCAAATTGGTTACCTGCTCCAAAGCAAGGCGGTTTTAATTTAACACTAAGGATGTATGTCCCTAAAGAAAATGTGCTAAAAGGAGAATGGTTTCCTTCTAGTCTTCAAAAATTATAATTTAACACTTTAAAAATTACCAAATGAAAAATATTGCAATTCTATTATTCGTTATTATAGGTTTTACTTCGTGTAATCAAAGTAATTCAGAAGAAAAACAAGCAAATTTAAATCAGTCAGAATTATCAGCTGAAGAAGCAAAAGAAATTGCTAAAGAAGCATATATCTACGGCTTTGCAATTGTTGAAAATTATAAAGCAATTTTTGGCATGTGTATTTATGAGAAATCACCAGCTTACGCAGGTTTCAACAATTACCTTCATGGAAAAAAATTGTTTGACCCTGATTATAAAACAGTTGTTTCGGCAAATAACGATACATATTATTCTACCACATTTGCAGATTTAAGTCAAGAGCCTTTAGTTATTAAAGTCCCTCCAACCAATGAAACCTACTTTGTAATACAATTGGTGGATATGTTTACGGATAATACTTCTTTTATAGGCACTCGTGCAACAGGAAAAAAAGGTGGAACTTTTCTATTGGTAGGTCCTGATAATAAAATTTCGGTTCCAACAAAAGGATTTGACCGTATAATTACCGCTAGAGGTCGCTACGTTGCTTTGGCAACAAGAACAGCTACAGATGGTTCAGAAGAAGGAAATAAAAAAGCTTTTGCTATACAGGATGGATTAGAATTAATGCCTTTAAGCAAATATTTAGGAATAGATGCTCCAACTTCACCTACATATAAGCCCAATTTCCCTATGTATAACAGTGAATTACTTTACTCTAAACCAGAGTTATTTGTTTATTTAAATAACTTTTTAGAATGGCAATCTCCTTCAATAAACGAAATTGATTTAATGGCACAATTTTCAAAATTACATATTGGCCCTTACCGTGAATTTAAGATGGAAAATTTTAATCCTGAAATTCAGAAAGCCATTCAAGAGGGTATAGATGAAGGTCATCAAACTATTGTTGATAGAGCAAATAGCTTAGGCGAAAACCATAAAGGATGGGAGTATACACCTCCAATGGGGAATTATGGTGAGAATTACCTGCTTCGTTCGGCTGTTGCCTATAAATTTATATATACAAATAGCCCTGAGGAAGCTTTATATCCTATAGCAGAACAGGATGCAGATGGAAACCCATTAGATGGCTCAAAAAATGAATATGTGCTTCACTTTAATGCCAACGAATTACCACCAGTAGAGGCTTTTTGGTCTATGACTATGTATCACTCCGATTCAAGATTAATGGTTAAAAATGAAATAAATAGGTATTCTATAGGTGATAGAACCCAAGGTTTAAAATACAATGAGGATGGTTCTCTTACTTTATATATTCAGAAAGATAAACCAAGTATTGATAAAGAAAACAATTGGCTGCCAGCTCCAAATGGAGATTTCTATATAATAGCAAGACTATATATTCCAAAAGAGGAAGCTGCTAGTGGAGTTTATAAATTACCTGCAATTCAAAAATAAAACGACATGCCAACAATGCTAAACCAAATTGCTTAGCACGGGGTTTAGCAACCCGTTGTGGGTAATTTTGTAGATATACCAATAATTGGTATATTTGTAAAAAAATAAAATCATGGGAAAAAACACATCAATATTATTGGGTAACCATTTTGAAAATTTTATAAATGGAGTCATTTCTTCAGGCAGATACAATTCAGTAAGTGAAGTCATAAGAACAGCACTTAGACTTTTAGAAACCGAAGAACAGAAAACAATTGAGTTGAGAAAAGCACTCGAACTCGGAGAAAAAAGTAAGATTATTGAAGATTTTAATCCAAAAGAACATTTACAAGGACTTCATAGAAAACACGTATGAAAACTCAATCATACAGAATAAGTGAGAAAGCTATTGATGACCTTGAAAATATTTGGACTTATACTCTTCATAAATGGTCAATTGAACAAGCAGATAGATATTACAATTTAATAATCAATGAAATTGAATTCATCGCCAAGAATTTTATGACCGGAAAATCAATGGATCATATTAAAAAAGGATATAAAGGTTCTATTGTAAAATCACACTTGATTTTTTACAGAAAATCACAAGATAATCAAGTTGAGGTAATTCGAATTCTACATCAAAGAATGGATATTGAGACC
>JAYEGO010000166.1:0-4188 GCA_034659155.1 Bacteroidota bacterium
GCCAGGACATTAAGCTTTGTGAAGCCACAAGATAAGGACTCTTACTATCTTGGAGATGCTATTACTTTTGAATGGACTTCTACTAATATTGACAGCATATTGATTGGAGCATATATTTATGAGGAAGATGAAATATTTCCACTTACTGCTGACGAAGAAACACAAACCCTGCAACCTGTATTTGCAGACCTTGGTAGCTGGTCATTCGTTATACCTCCGGGAGCTGATGTAGATTCCATAGATCTCCTGATTTTTGACTATTATGATACATCTTTTTACGATAGGGTTTTCCAGGTGTACCTGATAGATACATTAACACCAAAAATTGATGAGCTCTTTCCGGCAAATGGATCGACAACTGTTCCGGCTGGAGCTGCATTTACAATTATTTTCGATGAAGAGGTATTTGCAGGAACCGGCAATTTCTATTTGAGAGAAGCAGATGGTACCCTTATTCAAGCTTTTGATATTGCCAGTCTGACAATAAACTATGATGAAATAGTTTTAACCCCGTCTTCGGCTATCGAAAGTGGAAAAACATACTATATTGACTGGGATAATGGAGTTGTTAAAGACAGGAAAGATTTGAATTTCATTGGAGTTACCGGTGATTCTGCCTGGAAATTTACCACAGGCCCGGATCTGTTTTTCTCTGAATACATTGAAGGATCCGGGAACAACAAAGCCCTTGAGATCTACAACTCCACATCAAACACGATCAGCCTCGAAAACTATAGAATTGCTCAAAGCTCCAATGGTAGCGGTTGGCTATACTACCACTATTTCCCGGACGGTTCTGAAATAGATGCCGGAGATGTGTGGGTGATTCTCAACTCCGATACTGATCCTCTATTGTTCGATGCTAATGATGCTGATGAAGTCCTTTCTTACCCCAGTGTTGTTCATCATAATGGTGATGATGCAAGAGGCCTCGAGGTAACTGTCGATGGTGGAGATTCATGGACACTAATTGATGTAATTGGTATTCCTGATAATGATCCAGGAAGCGGATGGGATGTTGCCGGGGTACCTGCAGCTACTGCAAATCATACTCTTCTGCGAAAAATAACTGTTACGAGGGGAAATCTTGACTGGATAACTTCTGCAGGTACAAATGCGACTGATTCAGAATGGCTTGTGGCCGACCAGAATTATTTCGGTAATCTTGGACTAACCAGTCCGGAAGGAAGTGACAATACAGAACTGGAAGCCATCATGCTTTATGATACACTACTGAACAATGTTACTCTAACCTCAGCTGTGGACAGCACGGCAGGAACCGCCAGTGTTGAAATTCTTTTTGGAATGGATTCACAGCTTGATTCTCTGGTGGCTGTACTAACACTTGCAGATGGAGCAACTTCCTCACCTGAATCCAATGATACACTTGATTTCACCAGTCCTGTGGTTTTTACTGTTACTGCTGAAGATGGTGTTACAACCAGAGACTGGATCATAACAGTTACAGTATCAGCAAGCGCCAGTTCAGAAGCTGAGGTACTGAGTTTTGAAATCGATAATTCTGTAAGCGATGCTCTTATCGACACTGATCTGGGAACCATAGCTGTCAGCATGCCATTTGGAACTGATTTAACAGCTCTAGCACCAGAAATAAGTGTTTCAGCCGGAGCAACTATTAGTCCGGAATCAGGAGTGGCACAAGATTTCAGCAACCCTGTAGTTTATACTGTCACTGCCCAGGATGCTACAACAGAGGACTGGACTGTTACCCTTAGCAATGAAGATGCTTTAAGTGCAAGTATATATGACATCCAATATACGACTGATGCAGGCGGGGATTCTCCTTTAGTTGGAGTTTTAGTTAGAACAAAGGGAATAATTACTGCTCTTAATGTCTACCAATCTCAACTGAAAGGATACTATATCCAGGATGGAACAGGTGCTTGGAATGGTATATATGTGTATGATCCTGATCGCGATCTTACAGATAGCCCTCAACTTGGTGATAGCCTGGAAATTGTTGGTACAGTTGAGGAATATTACAATGTTACTCAAATAGGAAACGTGTTGGAATACACAACACTTGCAACAGGCAAAGATCTTCCTGAACCGCTTGAAATTTCAACAGGAAATGCAGGTGCAGAAGAAAATGAAGGAATACTTGTCAATGTTACTAATGCGACCTGCACAAATCCAGACCTTGGTCATGGTGATTTAGAAATCAATGACGGTTCAGGGGCATTAATAGTTGATGATTACCTCTTTGCTTATGATCCCTTTATTCTCAACACAAGCTATAACATAACAGGAATAATGTTTTATTATTACGGCAACTGGGAAATTCTACCAAGAGATGCCTCTGATATTTCAGAATTTGTCGGAATTGATAAGCTTGACTTATCAGATCAGATGGTAATTTATCCCAATCCTAATAATGGAAGATTCTCTATTGAAATACCTGCTGAAATGAAAGGAAATGTTGAGATAAGCATTATGGATATGTCAGGGAGAATGATTCATAAGGAATTCCTTAACAATTCATCTTACAATGTTCTGCCACTTGACTTGAGTAATGAAGCAAACGGAATATATTTCATAAAAATAAGTGATGGTACAAACACCGCCATTGCCAAATTCATGAAACAGTAAATCCGGTGTAGAATTAGTTATATGAATTAAAACTAACTCACCGGGTGACTTGGAGTCATCCGGTGAGTTTTTTTTGTCTTAAATTGGAATAATTTATTAATATACACTGTCAAATAATAGTATTCAAAAAAATATTACAAGGAGTATATTTTATCTGTTACTTGTTAATCCCGTAGATTATTGCGAAGCAATACCATATTTATAGAAAAATCCCTAACCTTGGCAATTCAGTCCCATAGGGACGATATAAATAGAATTTCTAAAACTCATTTACTGAATAGAACTATATAATTTTAATCTAAATCCCATTACCATGAAACTATCCCGCATTTTTCAAAAAGTCTTAATGCTATTACTGGCCGGACTTTTTTTGTTGCCATCTGTTTTATACGGCGCAAAAAAGAAAGATCCTCCCGGTGAAAAAAACATATTGTCAAAATCCCATCTTGGAGCACTCAAATTCAGGAGCCTGGGACCAGCTATTGCCTCGGGGCGAATTGCTGACTTTGCTGTGAACCCTGAAAACCCGGCAGAATATTATGTAGGTACTGCCTCCGGAGGATTGTGGAAAACCACAAATAACGGAACTACTTTTGAATCTATTTTCGACAAACAAGCAGTGTATTCTATTGGTTGTCTTGCAATTGATACAAAAAACCCAAACATTGTCTGGGTGGGTACCGGAGAAAATAATACTCAGAGAAATCTTGCCTATGGAGATGGGGTTTACAAAACCCTTGATGGTGGTAAAACCTGGAAAAATATGGGTCTCAAAAATTCAGAACACATTGGTAAAATCATCATTGATTCACGCAATTCAGATGTGGTTTATGTTGCAAGTCAGGGACCGGCCTGGGGACCAGGTGGCGAAAGGAGCCTGTACAAAACTACAGATGGCGGTAAAAGCTGGAATGCTATTTTAACCATAGGTGAATATACCGGCATCAGTGATCTGGAAATTGATCCTGGAAATCCGGATATTCTTTATGCATCTTCCTATCAAAAAGAACGCAGGGTGTACTCAAAAATTGATGGGGGGCCCGAATCTGGAATTCATAAATCCACAGATGCAGGGAAGACCTGGAAGAAACTTACAAAAGGGCTGCCTTCAGGAGATGTTGGGAAAATTGGACTGGCCCTCTCCCCTGTTAATCCTGATGTTATTTATGCAATTATTGAATTGCCAGGGAATAAAGGTGGCTTCTACAGAAGTCAGGACATGGGAGAAAGCTGGGAAAAAAGAAGCGATGAGGTAGCTGGGAGCCCACAATATTACCAGGAGATCTATGCAGACCTTATAGATGTGGACAGGGTAATATCTATGGATGTGCGAAATATGGTTAGCGATGATGGAGGGAAAACTTTCTATCCTCTGGGAGAAAAAAATAAACATGTAGACAACCACGCATTCTGGATGGATCCAATATACCCAAATCATTACCTCATGGGTTGTGACGGAGGTGTTTATGAAAGTTTCGATCGTGGACAGAACTGGATCTATAAAAGTAATTTACCTATTACGCAGTTTTATCATGTTCGTACAGATAACAGTTACCCTTTTTATAATGTGTATGGTGG
>JAYEGO010000167.1:0-4162 GCA_034659155.1 Bacteroidota bacterium
ATAATTCAAATATATGTTATTATGACCACCCCGTAACTTTTTCAAGTGATACGGATTTATCCTTGAATCCTTAATGTGAAAATATTGAAAAGTCTAAAAGGTATAAAGTCAAAAAGAAGTCAAAACCGGAGGCAGATTTTGCTAGGAGTACAACGATGTGCCGATTTCCTCACTTTATAGATTTGTCAATTAAGCACTCGCTGATTTATGCCCTTTCGCTATTTACCCTCTTTCGCTAATTTTTTTCAAAAGATCATAATTCAGTATTCGGAAGTTTCTTCCCTTCACCTCTAGAATATTACCATCTTTAAAATCCTTCAGCCCCCTGGTTACACTCTCCCTGGTTGTTCCGATCAGGCCAGATAAATCGTTGTGCGAAAAGGGTAATTCAAAACTTTTATTAACAAAAATCTCATCCGTAAAATATAGAATTGCATCAGCCAGGCGTCCATTAATTTGTTTCTGTTGCTGGCCCACAAATCTCCGATAGTAGCTCAATTCTTCAGAACAAACAGAATTCAAAATTTTTGTAGCAAAGGGTCCGCTTTTATTTATCAATTCTTTAAATACATGAACATTGATATAGCAAGCCCGGATATCTCCAAGTGCAGTTGCAGAAAAATGATTGATTTTCCCTCCCAAAATGGTTTGAATTCCCAAATAGGAATTTGGTCGCACAATTTTCAAAATCTGATCACGTCCATTTGGCCCAAGCATATGGATCTTTGCAAAACCTTCTTTTAGATATACCACATGAGAGTGAGGTAATCCCTCGGTAAAGATTTTCTCTCCGCCCTGTAAATGAACATCCAAACAACCTAGTTCAAGAATTTCAAGCTCTTCCCCATCCAGTACCAGTGCAGCTTTTGATTTATTTTTACACCCCTGGCATTTTGAGCCATCCTTATTTACCTGAATCATTGATTTCTAATTATTTAATTGTGTTCATAAGTTACGAATTTAATTGATGAACACGAAACATATATCACACTACACAGTTGAAACAAATATCACAATTTATTTTGATAATTCTCACACTTATAATAAGGCATTATGTTTACATCTTCATATCTTTGACTTAAACGCTAACACTGTGGAAAGATGAACACAGAAAAAAATATTATTTCAGGATGGAAAAATTTTCTGATGAATGCAGGGTTTCATTGCATGGTCCTCGGTATGGTTGGGGTTCTGGCTTTGATCCTGATTGGCTTTTTATCATGTTGTCTTGGCTTTCCTAAAATTGTATTCTACATTGTTCTTGGAGCCGGTTTAGTGCTTGGAATTATATGGTCAATTTTATGCATGAAATGCAATTGCAGCAATCTTCGTTCAGAAAAAAAATAATTCACCAAAGTAAAAATACTTTCTGAGAACTTCTAGCCTCCCTCAACCCCGAGGCAGGCCGGAAGCATATTTTTTAGTTTTTGCAATCAGGTGCCCTCTATTGGTATACGTATCAATCTAACACAGCTTTTCTTCTGACTAATCACAACGAGCCTGGACTCTTTCTTATTCTTTGTAGTACAAATCTAAATTTCTGGTGTTTTCTTGGTGGCTTCTTCGTGCCTTGGTGGCTTGGTGGCTATCTTTTTTTGCCACCCCAGTACAAGCATTCTTCCTTGCAGGACAGGATAGACAGACAGGGGTTCATCAAGTGCAAAATATGTTTAGGTTTTTATAAAACCCTATCAGACAGTTAAAAACGACAAGTTGATTCAGTAACAAACAGATATCTTCTCAATTTGAAACGCATACCCTCCAAAATTATACCTTACCCAAATTCCGAAATCTGCTCCAACCTCACCATATCTACAATCTCAATCCCCTTCCCTTCAATTTTAATGATTTCGTCATTCCTGAATTCTGATAATATTCTAATCACATTTTCTGTTCTCATATCTATAAGTTCTCCTATTTCCTTTCTTGAAACAGGAAGATCAAACTTCTCACTTTTGTATACTTCTTTTGAAAACATCAACAGAATATATGCGGTTCTTCCCCTCAAATTCTTAAGATTAATATCCAGTCTGGTGTTGAGGATCTGGTCATTCATCTTGCTCATCTTTTCAAGAAGAGTACTGGCAAATTCTCCATTGGAATGCACCATTTGCCTTACCAGATCCAGGGGAATGATACAGACCGCTGAATCTTCAAGAGTAGATAAGGAATACTGGTAATTTGATTTTGAAAAAACACTCAACAAGCCTACAAAATCCATGGGCTTTGCAACTCCTACAATTTGCTCTTTCCGGTAACTCACAGTTCTGTAAACTTTCAATAATCCCTCTTTCAAGTAAATGAAATCAGAAATTTTTTCTCCCTCCCGCATTATAATTTCGCCTTTTTTGTAATTAATCTCTTTTCGCGATAAGCTAAGCAAAGCAAGCTCCTTTTTCTCGAGATTGTCAAACAAAAACGACCTGTAAAAACAAACATCACAGCTATTACTCATGAGAATCGAAGTAACTTATCAAGACATCTATATATGTTATAAAACAATCTTGATATATATCATAATAACCAAAACTTTCAGCTACAAATCTATAGGTAATTTTGTAATGCCCAATTCACAAAGGAGTTTTTTTGTGTGTTCCGGGAAAAACTAATCCTTTGATTCAAAAACATATGAGAAAAATACTAATTCTTGGTGGTGGTACAGGTGGTACAATCATGGCAAACAAATTAAGATCCATCCTGGATCGAAGCGAATGGGATATTACCCTTGTTGACCAATATAAAACTCATTATTACCAACCTGGATTTTTATTCATCCCCTTTGGGATCTATAATAAAAATGATGTCATAAAACCCAAAAATGATTTCTTCCCTCCTGGAGTAAATGTAATTTTTTCAGAAATTGATTTAATAGAAGGCGATAAAAATCAGGTAAAGCTTGGGAATGGAAAAATTCTGAACTATGATTTTATGATCCTGGCAACCGGTACTCAAACCAGGCCTGATGAAACTCCAGGATTGAAAGAAGATCTGTGGTATAAAAGCATTTTTGATTTTTACACTATTGAAGGAGCAGTTGCATTAAGTAACTTTATTAAAACATGGGAAGGCGGGCATCTGGTCATGAATATTGCTGAAATTCCCTTTAAATGCCCTGTAGCTCCTCTCGAATTTGTTTTCCTGGCCGACGCCTATTTTCATGAAACAGGAATTCGCGATAAAATTGATATTACCTATGTTACACCACTTCCCGGGGCATTTACTAAACCTCAAGCCACAAAGATGTTAAGTGGTTTACTCGAAGAAAAGAACATCAAGGTGATTCCTGAATTTTATCTTGAAAGAGTTGATAACAAAGAAAAAAAGATAATTTCTTATGATGGACAGGAAATTCCATTTGACTTGCTCGCCATAGTGCCAGTAAATATGGGAAATGATTTAATTGAAAGAAGTGGCATGGGAGATGACTTGAATTTTGTCCCAACTGACAAACAGACTTTACGTTCTGAGAAATATGAAAATATTTTTGTTCTCGGTGACGCCTCCAATATTCCAACCTCAAAAGCAGGATCTGTAGTTCACTTTGCAGCGGAAGTATTACTTGAAAATCTCTTAAGTGCTATAGATGGAAGGCCATTGCATGCAAAATTCGACGGGCATGCCAATTGTTACATAGAAACTGGCTTCGGGAAAGGTTCTATCATAGATTTTAATTACGACACAGAACCATTACCCGGAACTTTCCCGCTCCCGGGAGTGGGTCCTTTTGGTCTTCTTCAAAACACCAAATTTAACCATTATGGAAAAGTGATTTTCAGATGGATCTACTGGCATATTTTATTGAAGGGAAAAGAACTTCCAATTGGGCCCAATATGTCTATGGCCGGAAAAAGACTTTAGTTTTTGATTTATTAACGTCAATTTATGGAAATATGGAAAAAGGTCAATTGAATGAGATAAATCAAAAACTGGATCTATTGCTGGAAAATGTCAATCAGCAAAGGCTTAAAAGTGAAATGATTGAAGATCTTATCAGTGATATGTCAATCATTGGAAAGGATGCATTTGAAGATGCGGTTGAGACCCTGGATAATCAGGGAGTAGAACTTGATGGAGAAGTCTTGCAAATCTTCTTTTTTAAGCTCCTTAAAAACGCAAACAATTTTTCGATGATCCTGAATATGTTTGAGAGCATGGTGGATCT
>JAYEGO010000168.1:0-4160 GCA_034659155.1 Bacteroidota bacterium
GGAGATTTTTCAATATTGTGCCAGGAGACAAGATATTCTGAAGAAGCAATATCATTTCTGGATTGTCCAATAAGATATATCATACTCCCCTTTGCCTTAAAAGCCATACTCATTTGATTATTTTTTTCCTTAAGTAATCCAAGCATCCCGATAGTTGGGGTAGGAAATACAGGAACTACTTCATCACCAATGGAAGTCTGGTTATAAAAACTCACGTTCCCTCCGGTTACAGGGGTCCCAAATTTCTTACATGCCTTTGCCATTCCTTTTATAGCACCCACAAACTGCCAGAATACCTCTGGATTATATGGATTGCCAAAATTCAGACAATTTGTAATAGCAAGTGGGTCACCACCTGTACAAACAATATTCCTGGAGGCTTCTGAAACAGCTATTTGTGTTCCAATTTCAGGATCAGCCATAACATATCTTGAATTACAATCCACTGTAAGAGCAAGGGCCGACCGGGTTCCTTTCACATTCACCAATCCGGCATCCGAAGAAAAGTTAGTAGTCATATTACTGGTACCTACCATAGTGTCATATTGTTCATAAACCCAATGTTTACTGGCAATATTTGGATTTTCAATTAGCGACCAGGCCACTTCTTTCAGGTTTTGTGGCTCCTTCACAGAGTCTATTTTAAACTCTTTAAACTCTTTATAATATGCAGGCTCTTTATATTCTCTTTCATACACCGGGGCTCCCCCTCCAAGTACAAGGCTTGAGGCAGACACATCAGCATACAATTCCCCATTCATATAAAAATATAACCTGTCCTCTTTTATTACCTCCCCAATAATCACACAATTCAGATCCCATTTTTCAAATACTTTTTCAACTTCTTTCTCACGTCCTTTTTTTGCCACTACCAACATTCTCTCCTGGGATTCCGAAAGAAGGATTTCCCAGGGCTTCATATTTTTCTGTCGAAGAGGAACCTTCTCAAGATAGATCTTCATTCCATGGCTCCCCTTCTCTGACATCTCTGAAGTACTGCAAATAATTCCAGCTGCTCCCATATCCTGCATTCCAACAATAGCATCTGTTTTATTTAATTCAAGACTGGCCTCCAATAATAATTTTTCCTGAAAGGGATCACCAACCTGAACCGAAGGAAGATCATCTGCTGAGTTTTCAGTGATATCTGCAGAAGCAAACGTAGCCCCATGGATACCATCTTTACCTGTTCTTGATCCAACAATAAACACAGGATTTCCCACTCCCTTTGCAATAGCAGAAATCATGTCATCTTTATGCATCAAGCCAACCGACATGGCATTTACTAGAGGATTTGTATTATAACTCTTATGGAAATAAACCTCTCCTCCAACTACAGGCACACCAAAAGAATTTCCATAATCCCCAATGCCCTTTACTACTCCTTTCAAATGCCATTTTGTTCTTTCCTGGTCCAGTGTTCCAAACCTTAATGAATTTAACTGTGCTACCGGCCGTGCTCCCATGGTAAAAATATCCCGGTTGATACCTCCAACTCCTGTTGCCGCACCCTGGTATGGTTCTACGGCACAAGGATGATTATGAGATTCTATCTTAAATGCACATGCAAGTCCATTCCCTATATCGACAAGCCCGGCATTTTCTTCACCTGCTTCAGCTAAAATGTGCTTACCCTTCCGTGGCAGTGTTTTTAGCCATTTTATAGAATTCTTATAAGAGGCATGTTCAGACCACATAACCGAATATATACTGAGTTCAGTAAAATTGGGATCCCGGCCCAATATCTTCCTGATCATCTCAAATTCACTGGCATCAAGGCCGAGTTTTTCAGCAAGATTTAGGTCAACTTTAGTTTGTGACATAACAAGGAATTAGTTTCTGGTTCTTTAATTAAAACAAAGATAAGCAAGATTCTTAATTCTTTTTGAAAATAGGATTACAATACCGGCAGGTTTGTAAACTTTACTCAATATAGAGTTTATCTTCTATCATAAGATGATTATATTGCTGAATGAAAGCTTTCATAATCATCTCTATATCATTCTGTATCTCAAAATTAGTTCCGGCAATATTTTCGACTAATAATTTATCAGAAAAATAATTATATAATCCCACAGTAGTATCATCCCTGAACATTAATATATAATCGTCAACAATTAATTGATAGGTATTATTTGAGTAACTGACAGCAAAATGCCGGGTTTTATTATTGAATATATCATTCCCAAATGCAAAATAAGCTTCGGGATAATTCAGGTAGCCAAGTATTGTAGGCATTATATCAATTTGCTGAACTACTGTATTATCAATTCCTTTTAGATTTTCATCTCCTGAGGGTCTGAAAAAGATAATGGGAATTGAATATTTTCCGACAATAGTTCTATACACATCAAAATATGACTGATTAGCATGATCGGCAGTAATTACAAACAAAGTATTATTGTACCATGACATCCGGGAAGCTTTTTCAAAAAACCTCTTTAGTGCCATATCTGAATATTGAACTGGTATATGTATTTCAAGTGGCCCCTCTCTGAATTTCCCTTCATACCTTTCCGGTATAATGAAAGGATGATGAGATGAAATTGAAAATACTGTGGCATGGAATGGCTCTTCAAGACCATCGAGTTCCTTTGCAAAGAACTGGAAGAATTCTTCATCCCATACACCCCAAATTCCATCATAGTCTTTTGAACTTCCATATTCATTCATTCCATAATATTTATCATAACCCGCCACTTTCATAAAAGCATCAAATCCCATACTTCCGTTAGGAGCACCATGGAAAAAGGCTGTGTGGTAACCCTTCTTCTTTAGTAAAGTTGCGAGGCCGGTAATCCTGTTAGCTGCGTACTTTGATATAACATATGGCTGCACCATTGAGGGAATGCCAGCAACAACCGCAGGTAATGCATCAATTGATTTTCTGCCATTAGCAAAACTGCGGGTAAATGTTTTACTTTCACCTATAAGTGAATCCAGAAAGGGAGTATAGCCTGAATAATTTCCTCCCTCCAGATTTTTGTTTAAAGCTCCAACATATTCTTTCCCGAAGCTTTCTAAAACTAATATAACCACATTGAGCTTTTGGAATTGCTTTGAGTTGTCCGGATATATTATTGGAGTATAAATTTCTTCAAGCTGTTGGCTGCTGTAATATTCTTTTTCATGAAGAGCTTGCTTATCAATAGTTTTAATAATAGTAAAGGCTGTGTTCAGAACTATAGACATTTCTAGAGGCTTTTCAGTATACTTTCCTGCATTTCCAAGGCTAATAGGCCTGAATGAAGGAACAAAACTACCGCGCATTCCTATAACTGACAGGTACATTGTTAATACTAAAATTAATATCCCTGTTGGATAATATACCCATCCTTTAAGTGACTCAGGTCTGTTGGTTTTGGTTTTATTATAAGAAAATACTAAAAGAAAGATTAAACCAAGCCATATGAGTAGACCAACAAAATAATCAATAAAGAACTGCTTGAAAAGCTGAAGAATATTTCCCTCAGCAGCCCAATGAAACACATCAGCAGTTGATCTCTTCAGAATAAAATCAAAATAGAAGAAATCCATAATATTGGCCGCCAGGATAATTCCGTTAACAATAAAAAACAGGTATTTTAACACAGCTTGATAAACCCTGTGATATCTGAATGGCAATGGTAAAACATAAAGGATAATATATAGAGAGTTCAAATAAAGAAATGCTGATATATCAAATTGCAAACCTCCCAGCAAAACCCTCATAAAACGCAAAAAGGAAATATCGCTGAAATGCTCAAAATTAAACAAGAAAAAAAGTATTCTTGTTGTTGATAACAATACCATTACCAGGAGTATCCTCTGTATCAACACCCAGGTTTCCTGTACATGAAATGATCCGTAAATCTGCTTTTTTATTCTTTTCAAAATCGGAATTATCAATTCTGGTATTAAATTGCCTCAAAGATAATGCAGATTTTCTGTATGCCTAATCAAAACTTTGAACTAAAAATACCAAAAACAGGTTCCTGGATTTTTATACTTTTGATGTCAAGAATAAACATTTTGTCTGCCCAAAATTTATCCGGGCTTAATCCATATTAAAACAAAACAAATGAAACGTATTGCATTCATTACAGGAGCCACATCAGGAATTGGCAAGGCTACTGCAAAAAAATTTGCCGGTCATGGCTTAAACCTTATTATAACCGGGA
>JAYEGO010000169.1:0-4153 GCA_034659155.1 Bacteroidota bacterium
GTATTTCAGGTATACTTATTTGCTAAGCCAGGAAAGGAATATGAAGTTAAGCTTCCACCAAAACAAGAGAAGTCCCTGAACGACATTTTAAATCCCTTTTTTCAGGCTCTTTCTATTCATATTCATATTCTGAATACTGATTCTCTTGAGCTTAATTTTTTAATTCAATCCTTTGAGCAAAAATATCAACCATATTTCAAATCCAGACTTGTTTCTTTCTATAACAAATTGGAAATTGAGCCAATTGAAGAATTTATTTTGAATACAGATCAGGTTTTTATAAATGTCACAGACAAATATTTTAATGATTATAAAAATTATAAATATAAAGTGTTGCAATTATTGAAACCCGGAACCAGTGTTAGCATTCAATTGTACTCAAGCTTTCAGGGAGAGGAGTTACTCTATGCAAATACAGCCTATGTTGAGTATTTTAACCAGGTTTTTAGAAATTTCATGAAGACTTCTTTGAGATTACCAGGTGGAGATAAGATAAGGTTTGATATTGAAAAGGAAAAGGATTCCCTGGGGCAAGGCTACGAAGCATTGAAACAAACCATATCCATGCAGCTTATAATTCAAGATGGTAAACTTCTTGAGTTTATTCTTTTGAAAGCTTTGTATGATGAATACTTTAATACTGATTTTAACAAATCCAGCCTTCTGAATCTTATCAAAGACATCGAGATGAATTCTGAGTATTCAAGGCACAGCATGATTGCCAGGAATATTCTATGGAAAGTATCCAGGTTAGATTCCGGGAAAACTGCCCCGGAGTTTTCACTTACCGACCAAAATGGCAAGGAAATAAGTTTACAAGACTTTAGGGGAAAGTTTGTTTATTTGAATTTTAGTTCTTTTGCTTGTTATAATTGCCTTATGCATTATCCATTGCTGCAAGAGATTCAAGATAAGTATGAGGAAAATTTAAGCCTGCTCACCATTTCAGTAGATAATAGTTATGAGGGAATGAAGTCAGGGCTGAAAACAAAGAATTATCCATGGCATTTTTTGTTTTACGGAAAACAGGAAAAACTTCTGATTGACTATAATGTTAAAGTTTTTCCAACTTATGTATTAATTGATCCAAAGGGCAAGCTGATCAATTCTTTTGCCCCATCTCCTTTAGAGGAATTTGAGACTTACTTTAAGGAAATTCTGGAAAAGTAAAACTAAAATAACCCCTGTGACACTGTGGACGATTATAAAAACAATACAAATCTGGGTTTATCCAGCAACAATTAGGGGTTATTCGGTATATTTGTTACGCATAGCCGCCGCACGTTACCAACAAGGCTGAAACCAAAATATACAAGAAAATCACATATTTTGAAACTACACAAATATTTATTTTAATAACTGAATTTTATTCAAGAATAAAAAAAAGTGTAAATTTTATTTGGTTAATATAATTAACTACTTTATCTTTGCACCAAATTAATTTAATTAACAATTTAAAATATGGACAAAAATAATTTAACACCGGAAGAAAGCTTTAATATAATTAATAAAGCTATTACAAACTTCAAAATGAATTATAGGGAATATGCAAATATCTTTCTCCTGTGGGGGTGGATTTTAACTCTGGCTAGCTTTTCTAATTTCATCATTCTTAAAATTTTACATAGTAAAGAAGCATACGAATTAATGGGACCATTTAGCCTTGGTAATTGGGGCGTGTTTATTATAATTGGATTTATAATTTTGTTATTTATGGAACGTAAAACAAATAAGGATAAGAAAATATACAGTCATTTAGAAAGTTATATCAAAAATCTTTGGACGGTAGCTGCAGTATCTTTTTTTGTTGGAACTATAATTTGTATTAAATTGGAAATAACCCCACCACCGATAATGTTGTTAATTGCGGGCTTAGCTACTACTACGTCAGGATTGCTTATTAAGTTTAGACCTATGATATTTGGAGGTATATCATTTTTTATATTCAGTATTGCCTCAACATTTGTATTAAATGAATACATAGCATTAATTGTAGGTACGGCTATAATCTGCGGTTATCTGATACCAGGTTATTTATTAAAATCAGCAAAATAATAATAATATGTACAAAGATTTAGATCCCTTATTACATTCGCAATTACGATTGGCAATCGTTTCTATGCTAGTAAGCTCTAAAAAAGTTGAGTTTACTCATATAAAAGAAGAAACTAAAGCTGCCGCAGGTAATATCAGTATACAGATTAAGAAACTTAATGAAGCAGGATATATTAATATTGAAAAAACTTTTCAAAATAATTATCCCAAAACACTATTGTCAATAACTGAAAAAGGAATTAAGGCATTTGAATCATATGTATACGAACTTAAAAAATACATTAATACCAAATAATTTTTTTACCAATTAGGTTAATATAGTTAACTACTTAAATAAATTAATGATAAAAAAAACAATATTTATTTTTATGATTTCCATCCTGACAGTAACAGGATGTAGCTCTCAACAAAATCGGGAGAAACTTGATTATAATTTCAATGATACCGAGGATTCAATTTTAGATTTCTATCGTCAATATAGCTCATTTACTGATCCAGGAGATTATGAATATTTATATAAAAACCTACCTGATTCTTTAACAGAACTTTGTAGCTTAGTAAGGTCTCAGTTTATTCATCTCTATGCTGAATTACCAACATATTCTGAGCAAATCCCTAAAGAGAGATGGAATGAGACATTAAAGTATCCAACTGTTAAATCAGTTTTGAAGGGTCTTCAATCTTATGACTCCCGAGGTTTAATAAAGGATCGAAAACCTAAAGACAGGTTAGTACTAGGATGTCGGGATTATGCTGTTTTACTGGCATCCATACTTAAATATCGTGATATTCCAGCCAGGGTTCGTGCTGGTCATGCAACGTATTTAATCCCTGATTTTCATACGAGCCATACAATATGTGAAGTATGGAATGAGCAGGACAAGCGTTGGATGCTTGTGGATCCAAATACAGGAATGATTGATTTTAGCAGAGATAAATTTGACTTTAGTAATGATGCATGGTTACAAATGCAGAAAAATGAAATTGACCCTAGTAAATATGGAATTCCTGGCAAATATCCCGGATATATTTCGATATTAGGGAAAGTTTGTAGTGATCTATCAATGTTATTGGGAAAAGAGAATACAATATATCAGTATCCCCCAGTATTAGATTATGCCTTTAAAAACAATAATCAGGTAACAGCTGAGCATACAGAAATATTAAATGAAATTAGTGAATTGATGAAATCTCTCGATGCTGAAAATCTTTCAAAATTGCAGGAAATTTACAATAGTACTCCTGACGTCCAAATAACAAAAACTTTTGATGCTAAAAGAACAAAATCTGAAAATTTGAGTGATAAAAATGTATCAAGTGATTCAGAATCTAAAACAAACAAACCTGTTATTGAATTTGTAGATATACCAGCAGGCACATTTACAATGGGCAGTCCAATTGTGGAGAAAGAAAGGAAAGATGATGAGATTCAACATGAAGTTTCGTTGAGTGCTTTTAAGATGAGTAAATATTGCGTCACCGTTGAGCAATACAATTTATTTTGCACTGCCACAGGAAGAAAAAAGCCTTGGTATGGAAGAAGCAGTGGTGGAAAAATGCCAGTTTCTCAAGTAAACTGGTATGACGCCAATGCATTCGCAGAATGGATGGGATGTAGGTTACCAACAGAAGCAGAATTTGAATATGCCACACGGGCAAATACAACTACACCATATTATACAGGTGACTGCCTAAGAACCGATCAAGCAAACTTTAATGGCAAAGACCCTTATACAAATTGCGTAAAAGGAACAAATAGGAAGACAGCAATTCCTGTTGGCAGTTTTTCGGCGAATGCATTTGGATTATATGATATGCACGGTAATATGGTGGAGTGGTGCAGTGGCTGGTATGGTGAGTATAACATTGATGAAAATATAAATCCAAAAGGACCAGAAACAGGCGAAATCAAAGTTGTTCGTGGAGGAGGATTTTGGAATCCTGGATGGAGATGCCGATCTGCATGTCGTGTAGGAGATCCTCCAGGAAATAGAGGTGCAGGTCTTAGTTTTCGATTAGTAAAATCTGAATAAGAAGATTTATAATCAATATAACGCCCAGTTGGTAACAAAACCTATACGTAATGCGGGGTTCATCG
>JAYEGO010000170.1:0-4150 GCA_034659155.1 Bacteroidota bacterium
TTGTCTTTTTCTACCGGACACACTTCCACACAATCACCACAGGTTGTACATTGATCATTGACATATTCAGGCTTCATTTCCAGCTTAACATCAAAGTTTCCTTCAGAACCCGAAATTTTCTTCACTTTTGTAGAGGTGAAAACCAGTATCCTGGGGTTTTGCCTGATCCGGCGAAAATTAATTTCAAGACCACACCAGGGAGGACAAAGTTTTGGAAAGTATTGGTTCATCATTGATACCTTGCCACCAAGGAAGGCTTGCTGTTCAATTAAAACAACTCTATAACCCACTTCAGCGGCTTCAAGGGCAGTGGTAATTCCGGATATTCCCCCTCCGACTACCAGGATACCCTTTCCAAGACCATCTGAATGAGCTATAACTCTCTTTTTTCTATTCATCACCATTGTTTTGCGCTCGCCAACACCTTAATATACAAATGCTTAAATGAACAATGAGCAAGGATTAACGAATTTCGAAGTTTACATTAAACATGGCTTCTAAAATCTAAAATCGGTGTTCCTTGTTCGATATTTATAAAATGTAATTGGATATTTTTTGATTTTTGAAACTTGATTTCTATCTATAAACGAAATACTGAGTTTATGAACAGATTCTAATTTTATAAACCAGTCTTCAACATTATTCCAAATCAACAAGATCAATAATCTCTTTTTTTGTCATTTCCCACTCATCAGTTTCAGGGTTCCACCTGCTGTTTACAAAACATTTCCAGTTCTCATCCATTTTGGGGAAATCAGATCTGAAATAATACCCGGGCCACCTGGTTTCTTCTCTGAAAAGCATAGTTTTGATATGGGACTCTGCCTGCCACATGCGATGAATATTTTCCCAGCATCGCATCAGTTCATGTGTATCGGCAGCAGCAAGCTTTTCGGAGTCTTCTTTCATAAATTGCAGGAATTCCAGTCCCTTTTCCATAAGAGGTTTCGAAGTTTTAAAGGCGTTTGATACTCCACCTGCATATTCATCCATAATTTTTTGCAATCTGAACATGAACATCCTGGGCTTGATATAATTAGGGTTTATTTCAGGATCGACAGTTAATTCTTTATGTTGGGCAAATACCTCCAAAGGAAGAAATACCTGTTCCTTGATTTTCTGAATGTTTTCATGTTCAATATTGGGCAGATCGGGATGGTCGACACAAAAGCTAATAGCGGCTTTAGCAGCAATTCGGCCTTCAGAAAATGATCCTGATGAAAATTTATGACTTGAGGCCCCTGAAGCATCACCCGCAGCAAATAATCCCTGAACGGTGGTCATATTCGGATATCCCCATTTGTAATCATCAGGCGCGATATCTTCAGGACCCGAAACCCAGGCACCAGATCCTCCAGAGTGCGATCCTATGAAATATGGTTCACATGCGGCAATTTCCGAAGGTTTTTCTTCTGGTTTAACATTGGTTGATGCCCACAATAAAGCTTGACTTATGGTCATATCAAGAAAGTCTTCCCAGGCCTCACTTTCAAGTTTTTTCAATGTCCTTTTTGCAGATTTCTCATCATCTGCTTCGTTTACAATTTTTTGAATTGCCTTTTCAGTCCTCATATATATCGGAGAATTGCCATCTTCTACCTCCAGCATCATCAGGTAATTTCTTAAGTTGGCAGGAGTTGGTTTTGCAGTTCCATAAGGCAGCCAGTTTTTCAGCTCCTCTGCTCTTTTTTCCATATAATCTTCTCCAAGTGCATTGGTTGCCTGTGCCTTAAATAGCAGAAACCATGCCCCAACCGGACCATAAGCATCTTTGAACCTTACCGGAACAAACCTGATCTCCTGGCATGTCATTTCGGCTCCTGCCCTGATAGTAAAATATGCACTGGCACCGGAATTAAATGGGGGGTACCACGAACGACCAAGGCCTTCTCCCATTGATTTGGGCTTAAATACATGCACAGCTCCTCCCATTACATCAATCACACTTTTTGCTCTGAATATATAAAACTTATTTTCTCTCAAGCTAAAACCAGCTGCACCAACGCACCTTCCCTCTTTCATCAGTGGACCTGTAATAAATATCCTTTCATAATAAGTTCCGTTTTCTCCTAATTCAGCAAGTGCATTTTTTGCAGCTTCCGCAACAATGGTTTTATAAGATTCTCCATTAATCATTATCTGCCACCTACCCTCACGAACATACTTTCCCTCCTCATCTTTCCAGATTGGCAAACCCCATTTTTCAAAAAGATGCACAGATGCATCCACATGCCTGGCTATATTTGCCACCAGGTCATCCCTTACCACACCCATAAGGTCATTTTTTACGTAACGCACGTAATCCTCCAGGGTGTTTGTTCCATCCTTTAATCCTATATACTCATTTATAGCTGATAATCCCATAGCTACTGCTCCGCTACGTTCCATAGCTGCTTTATCAACAAGTGTTACCTTTAAGTTATGTTGTTTTGCCCAGTGTGCCGCTTCAAAAGCAGCACCACATGCTGCCATTCCTCCTCCAAGGATTAACAGATCGGTAGTAACTTCAACCGTTTCAAAATTATTGATGATATCCATAATTAGTCAAGTTTTGTAAGGTCAGACATTCCTGTTGATTCAGGCTCGGTTCTTAAAAGGGGGCTTTTCAGATCGGAAGTTCCAGTCGAATATCCGGCATCAGGCTGAATACTGCCTTCGGGAGTAGTACGGGTTTTAAACCTGAATCGTTTTATATCCCCATCCCGAAACTTTACAGACCACATAATAGCATCGGAGCTCCTCATAGGTTGAACAACACCGCCCAATGGCATGAAATCGGCATAACCTCTTACTTCAATTGCCTGGGTTGGGCAAATTTTGACGCAACTGTAACACTCCCAACACATTTCAGGGGCCCTGTTAATGGCTTTTTCAGAAGATTTATCAAGCACCATCAAATCATTAGGACAGATGTACTGGCAGGCTGTAAGGTCAAGGGCTTTACAGCCATCGCATTTTTGGGTAATAACAAAACTTGGCATAAGTGTTTTATAAGTTTAGATAATGTATAAAACCAGCAATCGAATATATTAATAAATATTCCCATAATTGCGGAGGCAGAAAATTTTTCATTAACAAATAATTAATTAAGCCTGATTTTAAGATGATTATTAGAAAGCTTATGTATCATAATTTTCATTTTATTAAGCTAAACCGTTATTTTTTATTCAAAGCATTTGATAAAGAATTGTTTCAATGGTTCTGTTATTAGGATTTCACCAGGAGCTCCAATTGCATTATTTATTTCTTCGTGTGTATAAATGCTGCCATTTACTTGATATACCTCTACCCCATTATTTTCTAATTTGCTGATAAATTCATTTGCGTAGCCTATTCTTTGGGCTGAACCACGTTTTGCAATGAAAAATTCAGGATATTCAGTCCCATTGGTAATATTGTACAGAGGAGACGCATCAATATTTTCTGTTGTATTGGTCCCAAATGCGTTTATATACATATTTTGATTGTCCCCATTCTCCACTTGCTCTAGAACATCAAAACCTTCAGTGTCAATTACTGCAACTCCTTTAATAATTAAAAGAGATAATCCTCTTTGTTCAAGAAAATTTCCATTGCTACCTGATAAAGCTACCAAATGCGCACCCGCACTATGACCTAATAAAGCCATTTTGTTATTATCTCCTCCATACTGTTCTATATTATCATTAATCCATTTTAAAGCATCTGCAACATCATTATTATGGTCAGGATACTTTATTCTATTAGTGTTTGCAGTATCAAAAGGAAATGGACTTAATCTGTAATTGATGCTTATGAAAACATAATTGAGCGAACGGAAGAGGTTTATCTTATTTTCAAGTTGACTCGTTTTATCTCCAATGCTCCAACCGCCTCCGTGAACATAGATGACAAGGGGTCTTTTATTGGATACTTGATTATTATAATAAACATCAAGGCTTAATAAATTTGGGTCAATGTTAGTTAATGTCTTGTATTGTATGGTAGTTTTAAGATACTCCAGGTCATTTATGTTATTAGTACCTCCTTTGTCACAGCTACAAATAGCAAACAATATAAAAATTAAATTCAAAAATCTCGTTTTCATTCTTTCTTATATTTAAAACTCCTGCTCTCCCATTTTTTTAATTCATTAAGTCCATTTTTAACGAAGGCTATTACCACCATTATT
>JAYEGO010000171.1:0-4146 GCA_034659155.1 Bacteroidota bacterium
AATTTTTATTCAAATATTAATAAATATTATTCAAAATCCTTGCCATTTTCATTTTCATTGCTTTTATTTTCTTCAGCATCTTCACCTAATCCCTCATTCTCATTATCTTCGCCGGTATTTTCAATATATTCAATGGCAGCAATAGAATCTCCCTCTTTCAGGTTGATCAGACGCACTCCCTGCGTTGCCCGTCCCATAACTCTCATGTCTGCAACCGCCATCCGTATCGCAATTCCCGATTTATTGATGATCATCAGGTCATCATCATCATCAACTCCCTTAATAGCGATCAGATCTCCTGTCTTTTCCGTTATATTCAAGGTCTTCACTCCTTTTCCTCCCCTGTTGGTTATACGGTAATCCTCTATTTTGGATCGTTTCCCATAACCTTTTTCCGATACCACCAAAATATCCTGTTCTTCATTCTCCACACAAACCATTCCCACCACTTCGTCCATGTCATTCTTCAGTGTAATTCCACGAACACCTGAAGCTCCGCGGCCCATTGACCTTACCTTATGTTCAGGAAAGCGTATAGCCCTTCCTGAGCGGACTGCCAGTATTATTTCATGATTTCCATTGGTCAGTTTAGCCCTTAGCAATTGATCTCCTTCACGTACATTGATAGCAATAATGCCATTCTGTCTGGGCCTGGAATAAGCCTCAAGGGAGGTTTTCTTAATAACTCCCTTTTTGGTGCAGAGCACAATGTAATTGTTGTTGATATATTCTTCATCATCAAGCTTCTTAACATTGACAAAAGCCTGCACCTTATCATCAGGCATAATATTAATAATATTCTGAATTGCTCTTCCCTTGGAAGTCCTTGTACCTTCTGGTATTTCGTACACTTTAAGCCAGTAGCACTTACCCGTCTCTGTGAAAAACAGCATGGTATTATGCATAGAAGCTATAAACAGGTGTTCAATAAAATCTTCTTCCCGGGTTGTACTTCCCCTGGCACCTACCCCACCCCGGTTTTGCACCCTGAATTCAGCCAGGGGTGTACGTTTAATATATCCCAGGTGTGATATGGTAAGGACCATATCATCATCTGCATAAAAATCTTCAGGATTAAATTCTTCAGCATTAGGCACTATTTCTGTGCGCCTTTCATCTCCGAATTTATCTTTAACTTCAAGTAATTCATCCTTAATGATGTCTAATTGCAAGCTTTCGTTATCGAGTATTTCTTTCAGATTCTTGATTAGAGCCATCAACTCCTCATAATCTGCCCTTAGTTTCTCGCGTTCCAGTCCGGTAAGCTTTTGTAATCGCATATCCAGTATAGCTCTCGCCTGGATCTCTGTCAGCTCAAACTCCTTCATCAGTCCTTCCCTGGCAATTTCAGGTGTTTTTGATGCCCTGATCAGCTTAATTACCTGGTCGAGATGATCTATAGCAATTAACAGTCCTTCAAGTATATGTGCCTTCTTCTCTGCCTGGTCTAATTCATATCTGGTACGACGAATGATCACTTCATGACGGTGATCAACAAAGTGCCTTAGCATCTGTTTTAAGTTCAATGATCTGGGTCTGCCCTTGACCAGAGCTATGTTATTAACATTAAAGGAAGACTGTAATTGAGTATACTTAAACAGCTTATTCAGAATAACATTAGCGCTTGTGTCTTTCTTAAGTATAATCACAATACGCATTCCATTCCTGTCAGATTCATCATTAATATAAGATATCCCCTCAATCTTCTTTTCATTGATCAGCTCGGCAGTTTTGCGGATTAGCTCAGACTTATTTACCATGTAAGGAATTTCCGTAACAATGATGGTTTCCCTACCTGAAGCGGTTACTTCAATCTCTGTTTTTGCCCTAACAACGATGCGACCTCTGCCTGTTTCAAAAGCCTCTCTAACTCCCTGAGTTCCATATATTATACCACCTGTCGGAAAATCCGGAGCCTGGATATATTCAAGCAAGCCATCCAGATCAATATCAGGATTGTTAATTTCTGCAATCAGGGCATTAATTACTTCAGAAATATTGTGTGGCGGCATGCTTGTGGCCATCCCCACAGCTATTCCTGACGCCCCATTTACCAGTAATAATGGTATGCGGGTAGGTAATACTGTAGGTTCCTGAATAGTATCGTCAAAGTTCAGTTGGAAATCAACTGTTTCTTTGTCAATATCGGAAAGAGCTTCCTCAGCAATTTTGCGCAATCTTGCTTCTGTGTATCGCATTGCTGCCGGACTATCACCATCTATAGAACCAAAGTTACCCTGCCCATCTACGAGCGGATAGCGAAGTGACCACACCTGGGCCATACGCACCATAGCCTCATATACAGAAGAATCTCCGTGTGGGTGAAATTTACCAAGCACCTCTCCTACTATCCTGGCTGACTTTTTATAGGCCCTGCTAGACATTACACCCAACTCATACATTCCAAACATTACCCGGCGATGTACCGGTTTCATTCCATCTCTAACATCGGGCAAAGCCCTTGACACAATCACCGACATAGAATAATCGATGTAGGCCGATTTCATTTCCTCCTCTATATTTACAGGAATAACTGTTCCAGTTTCTGGCATATTTATTGCTTACTTTTAATGGACTTATAATCCGGTTTTTTCAATAAGTAATTTGAACCCACGAAAGTAGTTAATTATTGTGTATTTTCCGGTCTTTTAAGCCTTGAATTTTCAACAGTTTTTTGTTTATAAAAGAATGGTTCAATTTTTCATTATCTTTGTAGCTTAATTTTATAAAATAACGAGTAGTTAGACTGATATTATGGACGCTAAATTTTCACAAAGAATAAAAGATGTTTTAACATATAGCAAGGAAGAAGCAATCCGACTGGGAAATGCCTATATTGGCACCGAGCACCTGTTTCTGGGTATTTTACGAGAGGGTGAAGGAATAGCCATTGATGTACTTCTTTCTCTTGGAGTGGATTTACACAGCCTCAAAAAATCACTGGAAGGAAGTATTCGCAGTGAGAGGCCACTCAACCTTAAAGATTCGGAAAATATCCCCCTGTTAAAAGCTTCGGAAAAGGCGTTAAAACGCATATACCTGGAAGCTAAATCATTTGGAAGCATAATGATAGACACTGAACATCTGTTACTTGCCATTATTAAAGATGGAAATTCACTGGTGTCAGTAAAATTACGGGAAATGGATATTGAATATGAACTCCTGAAAGATGAGATAAAGGAGCTTATCCCTGAGGCTTCTGCAGACTTCCCGGGGGAAAAAGAGGATGATGAGGGGAAAAGTTTTGGCGGCAGTAAGGGGAAACCCACCCCAACAACACCTAAATCCAGTTCAGAAACTCCGGTTCTTGATAATTTTGGGATTGACCTCACAAAAGCAGCTGAGGAAGATAAACTTGACCCTATCATTGGTCGCGAAAAAGAAATTGAAAGACTGGCCCAGATACTAAGTCGCAGGAAAAAGAACAATCCTATTCTGATTGGAGAACCAGGGGTAGGTAAATCAGCTATTGCCGAAGGCCTGGCTATCAGGATCATGAACAGGAATGTTTCAAGGATCTTGTTTGGAAAGCGGGTAGTTACCCTGGACCTTGCATCTATTGTGGCCGGGACTAAATATCGAGGCCAGTTTGAGGAAAGAATGAAAGCCATTTTAAATGAGCTTGCCAAAACCGATAATATAATCCTTTTCATTGATGAGATACATACCATTGTAGGTGCAGGAGGAGCAACAGGATCACTGGATGCTGCAAATATGCTAAAACCAGCCCTGGCAAGGGGAGAAATTCAATGTATTGGTGCAACCACTCTGAATGAATACCGCCAGCACATTGAAAAAGACGGGGCACTGGAAAGAAGATTCCAGAAAATTATGGTAGAACCTACTACCATAGAGGAAACAGTGGAAATCCTAAAAAATATAAAAGAGAGATATGAGGATCATCACAATGTATTTTATACAGATGATTCACTTGACTCCTGCGTTATGCTTACAAATCGCTATATCAGTGACCGTTTTCTTCCGGATAAGGCCATTGATGCAATGGATGAAGCAGGATCAAGGGTGCATATTGCCAATATTGTAGTCCCTGAGCGGATACTGGAGCTGGAAAAAAGACTGGAAGACACAAAAAAGGAAAAAATATCAGCAGTAAAAAATCAAAATTTCGAAAAAGCAGCCAGTTAC
>JAYEGO010000172.1:0-4146 GCA_034659155.1 Bacteroidota bacterium
AGAAAACACCCAATATTCCTCTTCGGAGGATATATCCCTTGCAATAGTAAATTATGGAACCAGTATTTGTAGTGAAATTCCACTTCACTTTTTATATAACAATAATCATATAAAGGATACTGTATTTACACAGCTCCTTCCCGGCGAGAGATTGGCATATACATTTTCACAAAGTATTGATATGGAAGCCAAAGGAGATTACAATTTCACATTTTTTACATCTCTTTCTGCGGATATGCAAAAGGATAATGACAGCCTGCAAATAAAATTTCAAAACCCGATTGTGGATCTGGGTGCAGTAGAAATCATGAATCCCCTGCCTGACACAAGCTACTCCTCATCTGAACCTATATCTGTAAAAATCAAGAATTTTGGCACAGCACTGGTTTCCAACATACCAGTTGTTTATGTACTGAATGAGAATGAACCAGTATATGAAAGCTTTGAATTGTATCTTGCAGCCGGAGATAGCATGATTTATAACTTTAATATCAGGGCTGATATTTCAGATTTCAGAGAGTATTCTTTAATCTCTTATACAAATTACCCTTCCGATGCTTCAAACAGTAATGATACAATTCATTTATCCTTTCTTCATACCCTTTCAGAAAATCCGTTTTCCAACAAAGATGATTTCCTGGTTTATCCCAATCCTTTCAGGGATATACTTTATGTAAATTTCAAGAATTTAAAGACTTCAATGTTACGGGTGAGTGTTCATGACATCACAGGGCGATTATCATTCCGTAAGGATTTTACAAATCTGGGTAGAACCGGGGGCATCACTCTTGATCTTTCGCAATTAAGCAAGGGTTTATACCTGCTTAAGCTGGATGATGGAGAGAAAGTAGTTACAATGAAGATCTATCATCAGTATTAGTTTATACTCGTCAGACGTAAGACTTCGGCGTAGTGCATCTTTTCCGGGGCCCCACATTGTCGTTTTCAATAGAAATTAATCTCGTTTTCGTAATGTGGGAAATGCACCATAACGGTTGGCGGCATGAAACGTTGGGGGTTTCGAGCTTACTTCACTATCAATATACAACTAATCTTGATGTGAGAGATAATGTTCAAATAACCACAAAGCCCCCAATGTTTTATGACCGCATGTTGTATGCCATTCTATTTCTACTTTTTATCGTTTAGTTTTTTCAATACATCAGATGCAAAGTCTCTTCCACCTAATCCAAATGCTAGTCCAAATGCTAAACAAACTGCACCAAATATTGAAAAGAACGCGATGTTAAGAATGTTTTCTGCAATGTTTAATTGGCTTAAAACAATAAATATTGTCAAAACCACTATTGCGTAATATGTCAATTTCTCAATCATATGAACAGTATTGTCTTTCATGTTTTTCAAAGTAACTCCTATAGCTTGTGATACAAACTTGGCAGAATAAATCCCTAACAATAAAACAACAATCGCTACAATGATATTTGGTATGTATAAAATAATTTCATTAAACAACTCTTTTGCGCTTGTTAATTGCAAAATGTTTAGTGATGCCATAATAACAATTAACATTATTATCCAATAAATTAAACTACCTATTAAATCAGTAGCTGTAATTTTTACACCACCTTCCTGTAAAAATTTCTCAATTCCTGATTTTTCCGTCAAGTAATTTAATCTTACTAATTTTAATAGTTTTACGAAAAGTTTCTTAACCAATTTTGCTATTATCCATCCTATTAGTAAAATCAAAATCGCTCCAATAATCTGGGGGATTGCTCTTGCAATTTCATTTAATAATTCCTGAGAGCTTTCAATTAAAATTTCAATTTGTTCTTTCATGTCATTAAATTTTAAGTTGTTTAAAAAGTGAACTATAGTAATTACCTGTTTTAATAATTCTTAATTATACTTTTTTTTTCATGCATTCTGTTTTCCAAAAATTTGTTGCAGCCTTTCCATCCTTTAAAACCACGCCTGCAAAACACATTCTTATAGAGAGTTAATGGAATTCCATTAGTATCTTCTTCTCCCTTATAAATCGGACACGACTTCGCGTATTGACATAAACTCTCGAACATATATAAATTAAATGTGTTTATAATAAACGTTCATACTTTCAATATTTCCTGCAATATTTGTGTTTTTAATTAGTGTGCCCGAATAACTGTAATCGAACCTTAAAAAGGTTTTATTCATAGGTATAGACTTTAACCGGGCAATTGTGTAAAGAGTACTAATGCCTTGCTCTTTCATATCCTTTTCCATCGCATCCAACAACAATGTTGATAATTTATTCCCCTGAAATGCAATGCTGGTCGCAAAATCAGTCATCTCTGCATTTTGTCCTTTTTTATCTATTTCAGAAGAAGCGATGGCTGCAAGTTTACCATCGACTTCCACTCCATAGTATTGAACATTTTCGTCCATTGTATTTAGAATATAACCCGGGTTGTGAATTGGAAAAGGATAGCTAAGAAATATTTCGGTATAAATTTTTGTAATACTCTCAACATCGGTTTTCACTAATCTTTTTACCTTGAATTCAGAGACTGCTTTTTTCGAACTCTTAATTGTTTTAGATTTCTCTAAAAGTAGTTTACTTAACTTTTGCAACTGCGAGTTTTCAATATCCAATAAGCGGTCGGAGCTTAAAAATTTGGACACGAAAAACACGTCTTCCTGATTATTATAAAACCTTGGTATAGAGGCTTCCAAAAGAAATCCATTGGAATAAAACAGGGGAGCAGCCCATTTCGGAATTTTACAAAATATTTTAGTGTATCTGTATTCTATGGCAAGTTTTGACAGTATTTTTAAAATCGAAGGAACATCTTTCTCCTTCAACTTCATTAAATATATTCTATCGTTATGTTTGCCATGTTGAATTAAAGAACCATGTTCAAGAATCTCAATTTTATCATTCATTCTCATCTCTCCTATGCAATCTTTCGTTATCCTCTGGAACTAACGATATTGCATCGTCTGTATCAGATAACAATTTCTCTATACCTGTTGCTTCCGATTCATCAGCATCATCCAATTTTAAATCCAAAGTACAATTCTCACAATCACGGTCGCACATTATTTGTTCATAACTATCCGGTTCTTTATAGGTAGTGATAACCCCTTCGTAATTTCGTAACACAACTTTATTTGTTGACCAGGAGATAATATAATTTGGCATTACCGGAATTTTTCCTCCACCACCCGGAGCATCAATTACATAAATAGGGCGGGCAAAACCTGTTGTATGACCTACCAAACTTTCCATTATCTCAATACCTTTTCCAATAGGAGTTCTAAAATGCGATAACCCTTCAGAAAGATCGCATTGGTACAAGTAATATGGACGCACTCTGTTTTGCACGAGTTTATGCATCAACGATTTTATTATTCGGGGGCAATCATTTATATCTCTAAGTAAAACAGATTGATTACCAAGAGGGAAACCTCCATCAGCTAACTTTGCCAATGCATTTTTTGATGAAGTCGTTATTTCGTTCGGGTGATTAAAATGTGTATTTATCCAAAGTGGTTGATGCTTTTTCAGAATAGAAATTAAATCATCGGTTATTCTATAAGGTAATACAACAGGCATTCTCGTTCCTATACGAATAATTTCCACGTGTGGTATTTTGCTGATTTCTGACAACAACCAATCAAGCTTACTATCGGGTAACATTAATGGGTCGCCTCCCGATAATAGAACATCTCTAACCTGCGGAGTATTTTTAATATATTCTATTCCTTTTGAAAGTTGCTCTTTTGAAGGTACAAAATCAATATCTCCAACTTTTCGTTTCCGGGTACAAAACCTGCAATACATCGAGCAAATATTGCTAACATGAAACAAAACACGGTCGGGATACCTGTGGGTAATTCCCTCTACCGGACTATCCGATTCTTCCGATAATGGATCTTTCTGTTCATAATCTTGAACTGTTAACTCTCCTATTCCCCCAAATGCCTGCTTAAATATAGGGTCGTTTTGATAATTACTTTTGTTAATTAAAGACAAATAATAGGGAGTAATCGACAAAGGGAATTTATTAAAGGTTTTTGCTAAACCATCCTTCTCTTTTTGTTCAAATTTAATTCCTGTTAATCCCTCAAATTTATCCAGTGATTTTATCGAGTGTCTTAATTGCCATCTCCAATCCTTCCAATTCGACAACTTTGGTTTCT
>JAYEGO010000173.1:0-4132 GCA_034659155.1 Bacteroidota bacterium
CGCACCGAAGCAGGCCTTATTGGAGATAGAAAGTCAGCATTATTATCTGTAAATTATAGGTTTTTACTGTAAAATAAACCTTGTTTCAGAACAAACAGGATAAATTATGGAATAGCATATTAAGCTGCTTCTATGAAATTCAATCTGAAAATAATCATAGTCCTGGTTTTGTCTTTTACCAATTTAAGTGGTTTGTTTTCACAGAATGAAATCAAGTTCTTTAAAGATAGCCTGGATGGCGCCTTTGATTTGAGCAGATGGCTTCTTGATTTACATGGCTTTATTCCAATAATATCTCCAATAACAGAACCAGCCCTGGGTTATGGAGCAGCTGTAGCGGGGGTCTATTTTATTCCTAAGAAAAACATAGCGAAGAACGAGTTTAAAATGCCTGATATTGTAGGTGTTGCAGGTGGTTATACGCAAAATGGAACCTGGTTTGCAGGGGCAGGCTATGCCGGGTTCTGGAAAGATGACCACATCCGGTACCGCGGAATTTTTGGCTACGGTAATATAAATTTAAAATATTATGGGTCCGGCAATTCCTGGCTGGCCGAAAACCCGGTTAAGTTTAGTATGGAAAGTTACTTTTTCCTTCAGCAGTCACTTTTCAGAATTAAGGAAAGCCCTTTCATGCTGGGAGGAAATTACTTTTTTGGGAAAACGAAGGTGACACTATTCGAAGATATTGATATTCCTGAAGTAAATCCCCTGGATTTTGATTTGATTAATTCAGGAATAAGTGCAATAGGTGAATATGAAACATTTAATAATGTTTTATCTCCAACAAAAGGGATACGCGTAAATTTGCAATATACTCAAGCACTTGAATTATTTGGAAGTGATAGAAATAACAGCAGGCTAAGTTTCTTTACTATATATTACCTGCCAGTAAATGATAAATGGGTTTCCGGCTTCAGGGTAGAATCAATGCTTGCCTCTGAAAATACGCCCTTTTATATGATGCCATTTGTAAAATTAAGAGGAGTGCCTGCACTAAGGTACCAGGGAGAAATGACCATGCTGGCAGAAACAGAACAGTTATTCAATATTTACAAAAGATGGAGTGTCGTAAGTTTTTGTGGTATTGGAACAACAATCCCTTCACTTGACGAGATGAACTTTGGTACAACTGTTTGGAATGCAGGTGCAGGTTTTAGATATAAGGTCGCACGATTATTGGGTTTACAAATGGGCCTGGATGTTGCCCGTGGACCTGAGGATATGGCTTTCTATATTGTATTTGGCAATGCCTGGCTTAAATAACCCCAATTTTGCCACTTAGTTGTACTCGTCTGACCACTCCTGGATATGGCCAGTAGATAGACCTGTCTATTTACTCTATGAACTAACTAATAGTGGTCTGACGAGTATTTACATTTAGAAGTTCAAAGCTCAGGAAGACTATTCAATAGTCACACTGAGCTTGTCGAAGTGCAGGACAATTTAAGTTAAAAAATTAATCCTGGAATATTTAGTCTATTTCAATCATTCTTACCGGCTTTAGCTTTGCTTCTTCTTTCTTAGGAAGGCTGACAAACAGGATGCCGTTTTTGTATTTCGCGTTGATCTTGTTTCCGTCTACCTTATTTTCAGGAAGCCTGAAGCTTCTTAAAAAAGACTGATAGCTGAACTCTTTCCTTGTGTAGTTTTCGTTCTCATCTTTCTTTGTACTCTCATTCTCTGAAGAAATAGTGAGAATGTTATTGTTCAACTCAACTTTAAAATCCTTTTTTGTCATTCCCGGTGCAGCCACTTCAATTTCAAATGAATTTTCTGTGTCCATTATATTTACGGAAGGGAGTGTTGAGTCTGAACCCAGGTTATCAAAATTCCGGTTCTCCAATAAATCGCCGGTGAAAAATTCATTAAATAATGAAGGAATTTCAGGATACATTCTGTTTCTTCTCATTAGTGTTCTCATGGTATTAAAATTTATTAGTTAATATTTAAAATAATTTTTTGTTCTGTAAAGCATATTTCAAAGTATATGCCACAGCAATTTTCAAGCATTTGTGACAGGGAAGAATTAAATCACAATGCCAATGTGGCACCATATATCAAAAAAGAATGACATATTGACAGTTTATCAAGAATTATAGCTATGTAAAGAATAAAAGCAGCACCATGCTTCAGCTTGGTGTTGGTAGAAAATGATATATGTATGATTAGTTAGCTTCAAGCTGACTTTATATTCTAATTTATTAAGTACGCTAAAGCGCACTGAAGACCTTTGTTTGCTTATAATTGACACCATGCTGAAGCATGGTGCTGATATTTAAATTCTATTCAATAATGATAACTTACTTTATTCATACAAGAACATGGTGAACCGGAGCTCAACAAAGTTAATTGTACTATTGCTAGATGAGAATTTGGTTGTAAAGTGTAAAACACAATTAAAGTTGACGCGTATGCCTTTCAGGGCTTGAAACATCTCTACCTTAAATCAATTTTTCAAGGCATATACCTTTATATTTGCTTTTGGGTTAATTCCTTGTTCGCTATGACTCTGACAGGTTGAACTTTTCAACCCTTCAACTTTTCAACTTTTCAACTCTTCAACTAATTACTATTAAGCCTGATTTTATTAATTTAGCTTAATTTCTAATCTAATATAGAATCATGTCTATAGCCATTATTGCCCCCGGCCGGAACACGGAAGAATTAGTTGAACATATTCGCAGTATGAAACATAGTGTTGAGGTTTCGGTTTACCCCAATCACAAGCTCGATGCATCCATGGCAATAGTATGGAATCAACCAAAAGGACTTCTTGCTGAATTTAAAAATCTGAAATTAGTAAGTTCCCTCGGGGCAGGAGTGGAGCATATCTGTAAAGAGGAGTTAGCTGAAAAAATAAAAGTCTCTCGCATTGTTGATCCTGACCTGAGTAGCTCTATGGTAAAATATATCAACCTGGTAGTATTGTATTATCAAAAGAATTTTCAGCTTCATATAGACCAAAATGAGAAGAAACTCTGGAAGTCAACTGAAAAGCCAGACAGGGAATTGAAGGTTGGAATCCTGGGTGCTGGCGAAATGGGACAGGAAGTTGCAAAATCACTGTATAATCTTGGATTTGAAGTTCTGACCTTTAGTAATACAGACAAGGAAATTGAAGGGGTTCTATCCTATAATTCTTCAGACCATACAATTACTGATTTTGTATCCATGGTCAATTGTCTGATATGCCTGCTTCCTTTAACGCCTCAAACAGAGAATATTTTAAACTTCGGGCTTTTTCAGTCCTTACCCAAGTCTTCCATACTTATCAATGTTGCAAGGGGAGGGCACCTGGTTGAAGGGGATTTGTTCAAAGCTATTGAATCAGGCTATATCAGTGATGCCTGCCTGGATGTTTTCAGGGAAGAGCCATTGCCTGCCTCTCATCCTTTCTGGAATCATGAGAACATCCTGGTAACACCCCATATTGCCAGCATCACCAATCAGAAAAATGCTGCAGCCATAGTGCTTGAAAATTACAAGAGACTCAAAAATAACCAAAGTCTGTTGTATGAGGTTGATCGTCGTAAAGGGTATTGATATTCATAGAATTTCGATTGGATAATTCAAATTAGTTCATTCTGAGTGTTTTCAGCAATTTGAAAATGTAGAAAGTTCCAACAATTGAAACCCCCAGATAGAGAACAGAATAGATTGTTTCTCCATAAATAATACTACCTATAGAGAATAAGGTGCTATAGATGGTGATACAACCTATAAAAACCATTAGAATTTGCTTGGGTAATTCCCATGTTTTTCCTTCTTCCTTTTCATTGATATTTATACCTTCCTGTGCAGCTTCATCAACAACTTTCTTCCATCCGGGTCCGCCTGGGTGCGTTTTTTTATAAAATTTCTGCAGGGTTTCCTTTGCCTCCGGTTTTGTCAGAAATGTGGCCAGGAGCCAGATAATAGTTGTGCCTCCTGTTGCAATTAATAACTTAACCGTAAAGGCATCGAGGACAGCTGTTGCCACTGCTTCATCCGGAACAACAAATACCAGCACTATGGCCATTACAGTTGCAAAGAACATAGCAAAAATCTCGGTCCATGCATTTATCCTCCACCAGAACCAGCGCAGCAAATATATGGCCCCGGAGCCGGCCCCGGAGAGCAGAAGTATATC
>JAYEGO010000174.1:0-4116 GCA_034659155.1 Bacteroidota bacterium
AGCTGGTCAACCGACTCTTCCTGCACCTTTTGCATTTCTGCCTGGCTATCGAGTAATTTATCAATGTTTTCTTTATCAGTATCGGTCCTGTTGGTGTTACATGCTGTTAGGAGTACCAACAGACTTACTCCCAGTATAATTGTTTTTTTCATGGTTAAAATATATTAAGAGTTAATGAATAGATTCTTCCCGAATCCTTTACTAAACTAAAACTTACAGGATGGTGTTGTTAATGGTGTTGAAAAAATCATACCGCAGTTCAACTATTTTTTCAAATCGCTGATATTAAAGGTATTGTTGTTGCTGTCAGGAATCGAGCGCATCACCAGTGTGTATCTTTTTACCCAGAACATCCCTGATAATCCACACATAAGATGTAAGAAATGATTCTGAAAATACCTCTGTGTGTTCGAAGATTAAGTGAGAGAAGGCATTACACAGAATTGTAAAAAACTGATATAGCTATTACAAATTCTGGTATGGCTATTGCGAATTATTATACAGTTGCTGATTAGAATGAATACTCATTTTCATTAAATGAAACAATTATGAAAACACTTCTTGTTCTTATTAAAAACCCAGCTGAATCAGAAAGTATTATTAAATATGCTGTTGATCTGGCCTGTGGCCTGAAAAGCAACATTCATCTATTTTATGCAGAAAATCCAAGCCCTAACCCCCTGGTCACTACGCATTTAAATGGAGCTGCAGAGAGACAGTTGCAAAAAAGTCTTGAAAATAGGATCAAAGCAGGCAAGGAGGCCATTACCGACCAGGTGAAGGCGATGATGCACAAGATATCCGGAGAAGTGATTGTAGAGGTGACTGCAATTATAGGGGATGAAATAACTTTGATTGGTAGAATGGTTGAGACCGGCAAGGTTCAGATGGTGATGATAGAAGGCCAGGAAATGGAAAGTTTTCCCCTGAAGGGCTCTTTTGCTAAAGAGCTAATCCGAAATGTCCACTGCCCGGTATGGTTGATCCCGAAAGACGCTGAATACCAGCCTTTCCAGCATATTATCTATGCGACTGATTATCACAATGAAGATATACCTACCCTCAAAAAACTCATTGATCTGACCCATTTTGTTTCTCCGCAGATTACCGCTCTGCATATAGCTGAAAATGAGGATTTTAATTTAAGGATTAAAAATGTAGGTTTTCAGAAGATGCTTTTAGCAAAAACCGAATACAAAAAAATATCTGTTAAAGCACTGGTTGAAAATGAAGGAGATGATATAGTCGGCCTCATCAATAAATATGCTGCTAGTTATGCTTCTGATCTGATCGTTCTGTTAAAGGAGAACCAACACTTTCTTGATAGACTCTTTAAACCAAGTACCACAGAAAAGATGATCAAGAAGGCTAAACGGCCAGTCCTGATATATCATACACATAACGAGTAAAATACAGGACCACTTCCGTATTTTATTAACTAAAACAAAGTATTTATGGTAACTAAAAGAAACTTAGTACAGGCTATCATCGAGAAGGTCGAAAATAATTATGATGATGTTGAGATCCGGACCAATATGGTCGAAGGCTATAAGAGACCTGAAAAGATTATTTTTAAGGGTAACCAGGAAAAGGGTTTTATCCCCGATGTATTGTTCAGGAGTGAAAAGTCAACTGACCTGTATGAGATAGAACTGGATCAGGATTACAAGCTGGAAAAATGGCGGCTTTTTTCCCTCTACTCTACTCAAAAGAAAGGGGATTTTAATATTGTTACACCTGAAGCCAACCTTCATCAATTAAGGAAACTCTTGACAGAACACCAAATCAATGCCAGGATTTTCTACTTTTCATAAAGCTGAATCGCGCTTCATTCTACAACTCTTGAGGTATAGAATTCCACCACTGTATATACGAAATATAAATACACGAATTCAATAACAGGAAAGGAGATGATCATGCAAACACTGCTAACACTAATTAAGAAACCGGATTCATCGGAAGATTTTATGAAATATTCGATGAGTTTTGCCAGGGAGATGAACTTAAACGTTCATTTGTTGTATGTGGAAAATCCAATTCACTATCCCTTAGGGGTCCCCGATCTAACCGGCGCTGCAGTTGCCCAGCTACAGAATAACCTTAAAGGGAAGATAAATACAGGCATACATACGCTTTCTGACCAGGTAACAGCCATGATGCCCATGATAGCAGGCAAATTGGTTGTTGAAGTATCTGGAAAAATCGGGGATGAGGAAAAGATCATCAACGAAATGGTTCAATCCGGTGAAGCACAGATGGTCATGATTGAAAGTTCCGGAAAGGATGGATTCTGGCTGAAGGACTCTTCTGTTCAGGAGATCGTCCGAAATATAAACTGTCCCGTGTGGATAATTCCGGAAGATACAGAATTTCAGTCTTTTAATGATATTATATATGCAACCGATTATCAGGAAGAAGATATTCCAACCTTAATAAAGCTTATTGATCTGACACATCTCTTTACCCCGCATATCACTGCATTGCATATCACTGATAATGCCGATTTTGATTTGAGGATAAAGAATGCTGGTTTTCAGAAAATGCTGGAAACAAAGACAGAATATATTAAGATAACAGCTAAGGCCCTGGTTGAGAATACCGGAGATGATATGGTTAGTCTGATCCACAGTTATGCAGATCGAACAGGTGCAAATCTTATCGTTGTGTTAAAAGAAAACAGGCGTTTTCTGGAAAGGATCTTCAAACCGAGTTCCTCTGAAAAGATTATTGAGGTGTCGAGCAGGCCTGTCCTGGTATATCATATTTAATGTTGGAATTTATCATGAATGCTTATCTTTTTTGGATTACAAAGGAATTACTTAATAATTATTGATAAAACTAAAAGATTATGATTTCTAAAAACCATGTCGTAAAGGCTATTATTGAAAAAGCCAAGAATGATTATGATGATGTTGAAATTAGAACCAGCCTGGTTGAAGGTTATGAGAAACCGGGAAAAATTATCATTAAAGGCAACGAAGAGAAAGGATATACCCCTGATGTATTGCTACGTAGTGAAAACGCCACGGATCTCTACGAAGTGGAACTGGATGAGAATTACAAGCTGGATAAATGGCGGATATTTTCCCTCTATTCAATTAAACAGAAAGGGGATTTTAATATTGTAGCCCCGGAAAATAATCTTCATCACTTAAAGGAAGCGTTGAAAGAGAACCAGATTCACGCCAAGATCCTCTACTTTACTTAATATCTAAACTACTGGATTATTCCCCCCGTCCTCGGGCAAAGAAATCTTTCACAACAGGAGGTGAAGCCTCCAGGGCACTTTCGGGTGTTCCATGGAATATGGCGACTCCATTCTCCAGGAATACGATCTGATCGGCCATTCTGAGAGTGCTGGGGACTTCATGTGTGACCATCACCACGGTCATACCCAGCTGCTTTTTAAGATCCACTATTAAACTGTCGAGATTTGACATGGTGACCGGATCGAGCCCTGCTCCCGGTTCATCACAGAAGAGTATGGGAGGATCCATTACAATAGCCCTTGCAAGGGCAGCCCTTTTCAGCATGCCCCCGCTCAATTGGGATGGGAATTTATCATACGCATCCTCCAGGTTCACCAGTTGCAGTTTCGTCCTTACAATATGTTCGATCAATTCACCCGGAAGCTCTAAGTGCTGGTCAAGCGGAAGTCCAATATTTTCACCAACAGTCATTGAGTTTAGCAGTGCGCCTTCCTGGTACATCACCCCCATTTGCCGGTAGAAAGCTTTCTCTTCTGATTCCTCAAGTTTCGACGGATTTAGGCCGAGCACCGAAACCGAATTACCGATCGAGGGGTAAATTCCCAGTAAATGTTTTAACACAGTAGTTTTACCTGAGCCGCTGCTGCCCAGGATAGCAGTTATCTCTCCGGTCCTGACCTGAAAGCTGACATCTGACAGGATCACCTTCTCATCCAATATGGAGATTAATCCGTTTACTTCAATAATGTTGTCCGTAGGATTTTGTCCGTATGTTTCTGCCATTGTTTTCATTAATAAATCAGTAAGCCCATAATGCTGTCTGCCAGGATGACAAGTGAGATGGATACCACAACAGCATTGGTGGTTACTTTTCCCACTTCTGAAGCGCCTTTTTTGGACTGCAAGC